>DASQTR010000451.1:0-3770 GCA_035641795.1 Ilumatobacter sp. | reverse complement strand
GTCGCGGGCTGGGTACTCGAACGGGATCTCGACACCGCCCACCGCCTGCACCAGCCGGCGGAAGGCGCAGAAGTCGATCTGGATGTAGTGGTCGACCTGTACCCCGAAGTTGAGGTTGAGCACTTCTTGCAGCTCTTTGGGATCGTCGCGCTTGTAGGCGGCGTTGATCCGGTTCTTGCGGCCGCTCGGGAACTCGACGTAGAGGTCGCGCGGGAACGAGAGCACCGCCAGCTCGTTCGTCTTCGGGTTCGCCCGCCACACCATGATCGTGTCGCTGCGCTCGCCCAGGTCGCTGCGGTCCTCGATCAACGGATCGTCGCCGCAGTCGCCGTTGTCGGCACCGACGACGAGGAAGTTGGCGGCGTCCGGTTCGGCGAGCACGAGCGGCGCGTCGGCGATCGTCGAGGCGGGAAGCGTCGGCAGCGCTGCTGGGCCGCCCGCACCGGACGCATCACCGCTGGTCGTCGGTGTCGGCGAAACAACCTCGAGTGCGTTCGCCCCCGATCGTTCCGACGTCGTCTGCGCCAGCGGGGCCAGCTTGCGTTGTGACAGCACCCACTGTCCTCCCGCGAGCACCCCCGCGGCCGCGAAACAGGCGAAGGCGCCGATGCACACGACGAAGATCGTCAGGCGTTGCGGCCAGGTGCGGCGTTGCTTGCGGTGGGTCTCAGGGCTGGTCGCGGCCATGGCAGACGGCCAGCGTACCGGTGGTAAAGCGGCGCCTCCGGGCGAGGTTGGCGAGCGCAGGACCGAAGTCCCGCGGACCTACCCGAGGACTACGACTCTTGTGCCGACCGGTGCCCAGTCCCACATGTAGATCGCGTCCGGGGTGGCTTGGCGCACGCAGCCGCCTGACAGCGGCGTGCCGAGTTGCGACACGCTTTGAACGGGCACACCGTTCTTCTTCGGGATCTCGTGGAACCCGATGTTGTCGCCCTCGTCGCCGCCCTTCGCGAAGCGGACCATGTACCGCCAGCAGATCGCCGGGTTCTTGATGTTGCATGTGAACATCGACTTCGAGAACACGCTGTACGTACCCGGCAGCGGCTGGTTCCACGTGAGCCTTCCGGACACGAGATGGGTCTTCGACACCGTGCCATCCGCTTCGACGGTCCACACCCGCTGCCGCGGCTTGGAGTAGACGACGCGCCGTCCGCTGCCGGAGTTGCCGGGCAGTGCGTCGGCCGGCAGCGTGGTGGTCGTGAGCGGCGGCGGCTCGGTCGGCGTCACCTGCAGCTGCGTGCCGCGCCGCGGCGTGACGCCGGGCTGGTCGATCACGAGCGGAGCCACCGTCGTGGTGGGCGCCGCGGTGGTCGTGGCGGGCGCCGCGGTGGTCGTGGTGGTCTCGACGTCGTCGGCAACAGGCGCCGGTGTGGACGCGTCGGCCGCGGTGGCAAGCGTGACGGTCGACCCGACTGCCGCGGCGGCGCTGATCATCACGATTGCTGCAACACGTCCCAACTTCGCGCGCATCGAGGGGATGCTACTTGACACGGCCTTCACGGGACGACCGCGAGCTCGACCATGCACTCGAACACTTCTCCGTCGACGAGCTCGATCGCCGCGATCGAGCCGGCCTCCAGAAGGTCGGCGGTCCCGGCGCGGAACGATTCGTGCAACGCGGCGGGCAGCGTCACTACGACTCGCGCCACTTCGGCGCGCTGACTCACCTTGGCTTCCGTCTTCGTGCGTCGTACCCGCGCCAACACCTCGAGCACGTGATCGATGGAAGCTGCGTCGCCACCTGACGTCACCGCCGCCGGCCAGCGCTCCACGTGGACACTGCCGGATTGCCACCAGTTCCACGTCTCCTCGGTCGCGAACGGCAGGATCGGAGCGAGCAGCCGTTGTAGCGCACTGAGGGCGACGCGCAGCGCGGCTCGCGCCGACTGCGCGGCGGCTTCGCCACGCGACCCGTAGCCGCGTCCCTTGACGAGCTCGACGTAGTCGTCGCAGAACCACCAGAAGAAGGACTCGGTGCGCTCGAGGGCGCGGGCGTAGTCGAACGACTCGAAGGCCTCGGTCGCCTCGCCGACGACGACATCGAGCTTGGCGAGCATCGACAGATCGACCGGATCGGTGGCGACGGCGTCGGCGGCCGTGTCGCCGATGCCCAGCACGAACTTGCTGACGTTGAGCAGCTTCGTCGCCAGCTTGCGGCCGACCTTCATCTGGTCTTCGCTGAAGGCGGTGTCGGTGCCGGGCCGGGCGGACGCGCTCCAGTAGCGCACGGCGTCGCTGCCGTACGTATCGAACAGGTCCATCGGCGTCACCACATTGCCCTTGGACTTCGACATCTTCTTGCGGTCGGGATCGAGGATCCACCCGGACAGCGCGCAGTTCGACCATGGCGCGGCATCGTGCTCGTAGTGACTCCGCACGACTGTGGCGAACAGCCACGTGCGGATGATGTCGTGCGCCTGCGGACGCATGTCCATCGGGAAGACGCGCGAGAACAGGTCATTGCCCGGCTCCTCCCAGCATCCCGCGATCTGGGGGCTGAGCGACGACGTCGCCCACGTGTCGAACACGTCGGGGTCGCCGGTGAATCCCTCTGGTTGGTTGCGTTGCTCGGCGGTGAAACCGTCGGGGACGTCGGTCGAGGGGTCGATCGGGAGCACCTCCTCGCCCGGCAGCAACGGCTTGTCGTAATCGGGCTCACCGTGCTCGTCGAGGCGGTACCAGACAGGCACCGGCACACCGAAGAAGCGCTGGCGGCTGACCAGCCAATCGCCGTTGAGGCCCTCGATCCAGTTCTCGTAGCGATGCCGCATGTGGACCGGATGCCACACCATCTCGCGCCCACGCCCGATGAGCTCGCGCTGGAGCTCCTTCGACCGGCCGCCGTTCCGGATGTACCACTGCCGACTGGCGACGATCTCGAGCGGGCGCTCGCCGCGTTCGTAGAACTTGACCGGATGCTCGATGGGGCGCGGTTCGCCGATCAGCGCGCCGGCGTCGCGCAGTTGCTCGACAACCGCGCGCTGCGCCTGCTTGACCGTCTGGCCGGCGATCGCGGCGAAGGCGGTCGTGTCGACGCCGTCCGGCGCTTCGGCGACGATCCGACCGTTGCGCCCGATGATCGCCCGGGTCGGCAGGTCGAGCTCACGCCACCAGATCACATCGGTCACGTCACCGAACGTGCAGATCATGGCGATGCCGGTGCCCTTGTCGGGTTGCGCCAGCTCGTGGGCGACGATCGGCACGCTGACGCCATAAAGCGGAGTGGTGACCGTGCTGCCGAACATTCGCTTGTACCGGTCGTCGTCGGGATGGGCGACGAGCGCGACGCACGCCGCGATCAACTCCGGCCGCGTGGTGTCGATCGTGACGGTGCCGTCGCCGTCGCCGCGGCTGAAGGCCACCTGGTGGTAAGCCCCCGGACGCTGCCGGTCCTCCATCTCGGCCTGGGCGACTGCGGTCTGGAAGTCGACGTCCCACAGCGTCGGTGCCTCCTGGCTGTACGCCTCGCCTCGCGCCAGGTTGCGGAGGAAGGCGCGCTGGCTGGCACGTCGGCTGCGGGCGTCGATGGTGGTGTACAGCAGTGACCAGTCGACGCTCAGTCCGAGCCTGCGGAACAGCGCCTCGAACACCTGCTCGTCGATCGCCACCAGCTCCTCACACAGCTCGAGGAAATTTGGCCGCGAGATCGCGACCGCTTGGTGACCTTTCGGCGGCTCGCCGCGGAACGGTGGCTCGAAACCGGGCGAATACGGCTGGCTCGGATCGCAGCGCACACCGAAGTAGTTCTGCACGCGGCGCTCGGTCGG
>DASQTR010000450.1:0-10682 GCA_035641795.1 Ilumatobacter sp. | reverse complement strand
CAACAACTTCTGGCGGGGCACCGCCAATGCCGACGGCGTCGTAGCCGACGACGGCACCGTCTTCAGGGTCACCCGGCCCGAAGAGAAGGTCCGGCCCGGCGAGGGTGCGATCGCTGCGGTGCGCCCCGAGTGCTTCCGGCTGGACACCGTCGATCCTGGTCGTGACGCGAACGTGCTGCCGGGCGTCGTGGCGAGCATTGCGCATTTCGGCGACGTGCTGCAGTACGTCGTCACCGCGGGCCAGCGCGAGATCGTCGTGCTCACACCCCGTTCTGCGGCGTTCCGCCTGGAGACCGGAGACAGCGTCTGGTGCTCGTGGACTGCCGAGGACGTCTACGAGTTCTCCGACCGGCAGGCCGACCTGGTCCTTCCGGTGGCACTGGCGCGACAAGAATCGACGACATCAGCGTGAACACCAGCCCATAGGAGGCTTGCCATGACCAAACCCGACCGACCGATGCGTGTCCTGATGAGCGCCGACACGGCGCGCCATCTCGGCACCGAACTATCCCGGCGCCGGCTGTTCGGCATCGCCGGCTCAGCGGCGCTCGCGGCCTTCCTCGCCTCGTGCGGCGACGACGATGACGACGACGCGGCGCCGGGCACCACCGCTCCCGCCGCCGGCACCGGCGACGACACCGCCGCCACGACTGCGCCGTCGACCGGTAACAGCGGCGCCAACTCGTTCAAGCTCTTCACATGGGCCGAATACGACGACCCCGCGGTGCTGGAAGAGTTCGGCAACATCGAGATCACCATCTTCAACTCCAACGAGGAGGCGATCCAGAAGCTCGTGACCGCCGGCGGCAACGGGGGTTTCGACGTGATCTGCCCGACCGGCGTGTACATCCCGCAGCTCGTCGGGGAGGACCTGCTCGAGGAGCTCGACCTCACCCGCATCCCGAACTTCGCCAACATCGAAGAGGCGTACACCGACCAGCCTTGGGACCCGGGCAACAAGCACTCGGTCTGCAAGGACTGGGGATCGACCGGCTGGATCTACGACAAGACGATCGTGACCCGCGAGATCACGACCTGGGCCGACTTCATCGATGTCGCGATGAACGAGGCGAGCGGCAACGTGTCGGTGCTCGACGCGCCCAACGACCTGGCGGGCCTGTATTTCTGGGCGAACGGGATCGACTGGAACACCACCGATCCCGAGGACCTCGCCGCCTGCGAGGAGTTCATGGTCAACGAGTTCGCCCAGCACATCAAGGCGTTCGACTCGTATCCCGGCATCAACCTCGCGCAGGGCAACTACGCGCTGTCGATGGCATGGAACGGCGACGCCCGCCAGGGTCTGGTGTCGGTGCAGGAGGCCGGCGGCAACCCCGACGACTACGGATGGGCTGCGGTCGGCGCGCCGGAGACCGAGCTCTGGATGGACAACTGGTGCATCCTGAAGGACGCCGCAAACATCGATGCTGCCTACAACTTCATCAACTACATCCTCGACCCGGCGGTGTCGGCAAGGGAGATCGCGTTCCACGGCTACAACACCGGCGTCAAGGGGTCGCAAGAGCTGCTGCCTGCCGACACCCCGTTCCTCGACATGGTGTACTTCACCGAGGAGGAGCTCAGCCGCATGCGCGCCGGCTCACTCGACAACCAGGACGCGGTCGTCGAGATCTACAACAAGGTGAAGGCCGGCGCCGGCGCGTAACCGTGTCACGAACCTGACCCCGGCATGAATAGGGCATGACGAGCACGATCGGCACTCCACCTCGACCGGCCGGCGACGTCGCTGTCGCAGGCCCGGTCGAGGGCACTTCCCACCGCCGGGCGCGGCGGCGCCTCCCCAAGTTCGGGTTGGCGTTGCCAGCGTCGCTGTGGTGGGTCGTGTTCTTCGTGGTGCCTGTCGTGCTCGTCATAGCCGCCAGCTTCGGCAGCAAGGTTCCCAACTCGGCCGGGCGCGTCAGCTACTCCGACATCTCGCTCGACAACTACCGGGAGGCGCTCGATGGGGGGTTGGACGGCACGTTCTTCAAGGTGCTCCTCCAGGGGATGCGCACCACGCTGCTCGGCACCGCACTGTGCCTGCTGACCGCCTTTCCACTGGCGTACCTGCTGGCGATCAAGATCCGGCGCGGCAAGGGTCTGCTGCTTGCAATGCTGGCGATCCCGTTCTTCACCAACTTCCTCATTCGCACGTTGGCATGGCGGATCGTGCTCGCCCCGAAGGGACTGATCTCCAACACATTGATCGACTGGGGCCTGATCGACCAGCGACTCAACCTGCTCGACAGCCGAACCGGCGTCCAGATCGGCGTGGTCTACAACTACTTGCCGCTGATGATCTTCCCGTTGTTCGTGGCCCTCGACCGGCTCGACCCTGCGCTGCTGGAGGGCAGCAAGGACCTGTTCGCCGACCGGCTGGCGACATTCCGCCAGGTCACGCTGCCGCTCGCACGGCCCGGCATCATCGCCGGCATCGTGCTCGTCTTCGTGCCGCTCGCAGGCGACTACATCACCGCCAACCTGCTCGGCGGGGCCAAAGGCAACATGCCAGGCAACCTCGTCGCCTCGCAGTTCACGCAGGCGCAGAACCCACCGCTCGGGGCCGCCGTTGCCGTGATCCTCGTGATCGGCATCCTCGGCTTCCTCGCGCTCGGCTTCCTCGCCGGCTGGGCGGTCGGCCGTCTCAATAGGGTCGACCGCCGGGCGGGCACGCTCACGGCGGCGCTGCTCGTGCTCGTCGCAGGGACGTTCGCGCTCGGTGGCTCCTGGCGGGCAACGCTGACCGTCTTGGTAGCGGGGGCTGTGGTCGTGGGCGCGGTGGTGCTCTACAGCCGCCTCCCCGAAGCGGTCGGGCGGACTGCGCTGTGGATCTGGTCGGCGCTGGTGATCGTCTTCCTGTTCCTGCCACTGGCATTCGTCGTCGGCCACTCGTTCAACGACAACCGTTCGATGTTCGTCTGGAGTCACTTCTCCACCAAGTGGTACGGCAGCATGTGGGACAACGAGCAGATGACGGGTGCCGTCAGGTCGTCGTTCTCGGCGGCCGCAGTGGCGGCGCTCGTGTCGGTCGTGCTCGGCACGCTGGCAGGCATCACGCTCGCCCGCCGCCCCGGTCGCTGGACGATCTGGTTCCTCGCCCTCGTGCTGCTCGTGCTCACGACCCCGGAGATCGTCGACGCCACCGGGATGCAGCTCGAGTTCGTGCAGCTCGGCGGCCCGCTGCGGGAAGGCCTGATCCCGCTCTGGGTCGGCCAGTCGATCTTCTCCATCGCGGTCGTCACGCTGATCGTGCGCGCCCGCATGGCGGGCATGGATGAAAGCCTCGAGCACGCCGCCGCCGACCTGTTCGCGACGCCGTTCACGGCGTTCCGCCAGATCACGCTGCCGCTGATCGCCCCGGCGATCCTCGCCGGCGGTCTGCTGGCGTTCACGTTCGCACTCGACAACGTCATCATCTCCGACTTCGTGAAGGCGCCCGGCACGAACACGTTCCCCACCTACGTGTTCGGGCTGGCGAAGACGGTCATGAAGCCGGAGGTGGCTTCGATGGCAACGGTGCTGATCGGCGTCACGCTGTTCTCGCTCGTGGTGGCGGCACTGATCCTCCGTCGGACCGGTGACGACTCGTCGAAGATCGCCGCGACACTCACAGGTGGCGGCTGAATGAGTTCGGGCGCCCCCGGATAGCGCCCGCTCAGCGGCCGTCGAGCGTCGCCAGCGCCGCGTACAGGTCCGGTCGTCGGTCGCGGAACAGACCCCAGCGAGCCCGGTACTCGTTGACATCATCGAGGTCGAAGGTGGCGGTGATCACGCCGGCTGTGGTGCGGTCGGCTTCGGCCACCAGCGCGCCCGTGTGGTCGGCGATGAACGACGAGCCGTAGAAGGTCACCTTCGAGGGATCGTCGTCCGCGCCTTCGGTTCCGACGCGGTTGGAGGCGATCACAGGGACGATGTTGGCGGCGGCATGCCCCTGCATCGTGCGTTGCCAATGGCGACTCGAGTCGAGCCCGGGTTCGGGCGGCTCCGATCCGATCGCCGTGGGATAGAGCAGCAGTTCGGCACCCTGCAAGGTCATTGCCCGCGCCAGCTCGGGGAACCACTGGTCCCAGCAGATGCCGACGCCGATCCGGCCGAAGCGGGTGTCCCAGACGCGCGGGCCGGTGTCGCCTGGCGAGAAGTAGTACTTCTCCTGGTAGCCGGGACCGTCAGGGATGTGCGACTTGCGGTAGACGCCGAGCACCGTGCCGTCGGCGTCGATGATCGCGATCGAGTTGAAGTGCGTCTGACCGGCGCGCTCGAAGAACGAGATCGGCAGCACGACCGCGAGCTCCGCGGCCAGCTCCGCGAAGCGTGCGATCACCGGATGACCCGTGACCTCGTGAGCGAGTCCGAAGTGCTCGCCACACTGCGTGCGACAGAAGTAGGGAGTGGCGAACAGCTCCTGGAGCAGTACGACCTGCGCGCCCTGCCGAGCGGCATTGCGCACGAGCTCGGCAGCGGCAGCGACGTTGGCCGCAGTGTCGTCACCGCAGGCCATCTGCGTGGCGGCGACCGTCACGGGTCTCATGTGGTGAGGGTACCGGCCGTCACCGGCGCGGTCACGGGACCACACGCTGCAGCAGGTCGGCCGCGTGCCGGGTGCCCGAGCGGGCGCGGATGGCGGCGCCCAACTGGCTCGCGCGCTGCCGGAGGGCCGTGTCAGCGAGCAGCTGCTCGATCGCGCCGTGCATCTCCTCGTCGGTGAAGCGGTAGGTGTCGAGCCGCATCCCGAACCCGGTTTCGGCGATCCGCTGCGCGTTGTCGTACTGATCCCAGAACAGGGGCAGGGCGATCATCGGCTTGCCGAAATGGAACGACTCGGTGGTCGTGTTGTTGCCGGCGTGCGTGATCACGAGGTCGACGAGCGGGATCACGTTCGTCTGCGGCACCGACTGCTCGCCCCACATGTTGTCGGCCAGCTCGTACAGCGCCGCCTGCGGACCCTTCGAAACGATGAAGCGATGGCGAGTGCGTGAGAGCACGTCGACCAGCCGCCGCATCAGGTCGACGTCGGCTGATCCGAGCGAGCCGAGCGAGAGATAGATCAGTGCGCCATCGCCGTCGCGGAGGTGCTGCGGTACCTCGAACGGCTCGTCGGTGGTGCGGACCGACGAGTCGAGCCGGTGCCACGTCGCACCGAGTGGCCGCACGTCGGTGTAGTCGACCGCCTCCGGGTAGAGGTAGAGGTTGAGCTGGTCGCTCTCGTGGATGAAGCGCAGGTCCGGCAGGCCGGGCGCGCCGCACGACCGCGCCCACTCGTCGTAGTCCTTCCACATGTCGCGGTGCGTGCGCTCGTATTCGGCGCGGAACTCGTCCCAACCGCTTCGGTCGGCGACCGGGTATCCCGAGAAGACGGGCGGCACGTCGGCCCCACCCATCTCGAGCGGATTGCACGACATGATCCTGACGAACGGCACACCGGCGGTCACCAGAGCCGGGAAGCAGTTGACGTTGTCCTCGATCACGACGTCGGGCCGCGCGCGGTCGATGATCTCGCGCAGCTGCGGCTCGCAGTACTTGGCGCCGTCGATCAACGCTTGCCACGTCGGCTGGATGAACGTGCCGAGCTGCTCGATCGTGGGCTTGCGGAACTCGGGCGCCGTGTCGCGGATGAAGTCGATCCAGAACTGGCCGGCGTCGGGTTCGACACCGTCGGGGTCGCCTTCGGGCGGCGGGGCGAGGTCGACCAGGTCCTCCTCGAACCCCAACGCCTCGAGCTTGCCCTCCCACGAGCGTTCGGCGGCGAATACGACGCGGTGGCCTCGCTCGCGGAGGACGTCGCCGATGCCGATGCAGTTGTTGGTCGGTCCGTACGCGCTCTCAGGCATGAAGAGGAACGTGCGGCGAGTGCTCACGTGTTGGCACTCCTCGCACGCGAGTGAGCGAGCGTCAGCGAGCGATCGGCGATGGGCTGGACAGGCGGTATGCGGCGTGGCCGGGGAACACAGGCGATGTCCATGACCAATCTTTCTGCTTGCGTCGCCTGGTCGCGACGCGGGAAGTTGGGGCGATGTTACGCAACCTGGTGAACCCTGCGACCGGTCTCGCGATCGAGGCGATCGCCGACGCCACGCCCGGTGAAGTAGGCGCGAAGGTGGCGGCAGCCACCAAGGCCGCGGCCGACTGGGAGCGGGCGCTGCCGTCTCAACGGTCGCTCGTGCTGCAGCGGCTGGCCGACCTCGTCGAGCGCCACGCCGACGAGCTCAGCCGGCTGGAGGTGGAGGAGACCGGCAAACCGTGGGCGGTCATGCGCGACGGCGAGCTGCCGTTCGCGGTCGACAACCTCCGGTTCTTCGCGGCAGCCGCCCGCTCGCTGCACGGCACGGCGGCAGGCGAGTTCAGCACCGGCTACACGTCGATGCTGCTGCGCCGCCCGGTCGGCGTCGTGGCCGCGATCACGCCATGGAACTTCCCCTTGGTGATGGCGGTCTGGAAGGCCGGTGCAGCGCTCGCCGCAGGGTGCACGGTCGTGCTCAAGCCGTCGCCGATGACGCCGAGGTCGGCGATCCGCCTTGCCGAGTTGGCGGTCGAGGCGGGGCTGCCCGACAGCGCGTTCTCCGTGGTGACTGGTGGGCCGGAGGTGGGCGAGGCGCTCTTGACCGCGGCCGGCATCGACATGGCGTCTTTCACCGGGTCGTCTGCGACCGGTCGGCGCGTGATGGCGCTGGCCGCAGAGCGCACGCTGCCGGTGCACCTCGAGCTCGGCGGCAAGGCGCCGATCGTGGTCTTCGCCGACGCCGACCTCGACGCCGCGGCCGCGGCGGCGGCACTCGCCGCCACCTACAACAGTGGGCAGGATTGCACGGCCGCGACCCGCGTCTACGTCGAATCGTCGGCACACGACGGGCTCGTCGACGCGCTCGCAGCGCGGATGGAGAGCATCAGTACCGGCGACCCGCTCGATCCCGCGACCGATATCGGCCCGCTGATCTCCTCCGAGCACCGTGAACGGGTCGACGGCTTCGTGCAGCGCGCCAGCGCGGGCGGCGGTCGCGTCGTCGCCGGCGGCCGGGCACCCGACGGCGACGGCTGGTTCTACCGCCCCACATTGGTCGCCGGCCTTACGCAGGATTGCGAGCTCGTCCAGGACGAGGTGTTCGGGCCGGTGCTGGCGATCGCCCCGTTCGACGACGAGCGCCACGCGATCGCGCTCGCCAACGACTCGCGATACGCGTTGGCATCGTCGGTCTGGACCTCGCAAGTCGACCGCGGTCTTCGCGTCGCACACCAGATCCGCGCCGGCGTCACCTGGGTCAACGATCACCTGCCGATCGCGAGCGAGATGCCTCACGGGGGTCGCCGCGCCTCCGGGTTCGGCAAGGACATGGGCCACGACGCGGTGCTGGGGTTCACGGTCGGCCATCACGTCATGGTCAAGCACAGCGAGCCGGTCGCCCGATCGGGTTTCCGTCCGGCATGACATCGGGCCGCAGCGCGGCACTGGCGCGACACGTGGCCCCCGACCGCGTCTCGGTCGGTCGCGAGCGTGAGATCGTCGTCGACCGTTCCAACGACTGCGTCGTGGTCGACGAGGCGGTGTTCGTCAAATGGCTCACGCCGCCGTTGGCGGCGCCACACCGGGGACAGCAGCTCCTCGCCCACCTGCGGGCGGTCGGGTTCGCGCAGATGCCGGCGTTCCTCGGTTCGATGTCCGATGGCCAGCTCGTCACGGCACTGGTCTTCGAGCACATGGTTGGGGGGCGCGACGGCTGGGAGTGGTTCTTCGAAGAGGTGCTCGGCGTCGCCGGCGGATCGCGGGACGTCGCCGAGCCGGCTGGCAGCGCGCACCGCATCGGGGCGCTGGTGGCCGACCTGCACGCGGCATTGGCGACGCCGTCAGAGGTGCTGCCGCACCCCGTCGGGTTGGCCGACGCCACCGTCGAGCGCGACCGTTGCCGCACCTTGCTGACCGAGGCGCTCGACGAGGTGACGGCCGACCAACACCCGCAGGTTCGGGCCGTGCTGCAAGCGCGCCGTCGCCAGCTCGCCGGCGTGATGGACTCGGTCCCCGTCCATCCGACACCAGGGATCGCGCTGCACGGCGATCTCCATCTCGGACAGATCCTGCGGGCCGGCGAGCGGCTGGCGGTGATCGACTTCGAGGGCAACCCGCTCAGCGTGGCGGCGAGCCAGCCGGCATACCGGCCCGCCGCCGTCGACCTCGCCTCGCTCGTCCAGTCGGTCGACCACGCCGTACGGATGGTGCAGCATCGACGGGCGGGACGCGACGCGGAGTTCGACAGGCTCGCGATCGACCTGGCCCGATGCACACTGGAGGGCTATCGGCAGCGGTTGCATGCTGCCGGTCGCTCCGAGCTGCTGGACGAGCGCTTGCTGCCGGGCCTGCGCGCTGCACAGGAGCTCCACGAGCTCGTGTATTCGGTGCGACGACTCCCGCGGTGGTTGTACGCACCGACGCTCGCACTACGCGGCATGTTTCCCGCGGTGGCGGCGCATGACTGACCCGACACGATTCCGCGAAGACCTCCAGCGCGTGCCGGAATCGCTGTTCGCGCTGGCGGCCGCCGCCGAGGAGCAGGTGGCCATGTGGCCCGTCGCAAATCCGCGACGGCTCTTGCTGCTCGGCATGGGCTCGTCGCACTTCGCCGCCGAGGTGTGTGCCCGACGGCTGCGCGCAGCGGGCGTCGACGCGGTCGCCGAACTGGCGTCCGTCGCCGAGACGTGGCCCGCATCGCCGGATCTCACGGTGATCGCGATCTCCGCTGGCGGCTCGTCGGCCGAGACACTGCACGCTGCGGCACCGCATATCGGCACGAGCCGGGTGATCGCGCTGACCAACCGAGTCGATTCGGAGCTCGCCGCGCGAAGTGATGCCGTGGTGCCGATGCGCGCCGGGGTGGAGGCTGGCGGCGTCGCCTGCCGGAGCTACCGCAACACGCTCGGCTGCCTGCTGGCACTCGAGTCGCAGCTGCTCGCCCGGCCCAGCCCGGCCGATGTCTTGCGACTCGCCGGCGAGGCAACCGCCGATCTCCTGGAGCGTGTCCCCACGTGGCTGCCTGGCGTGGTGGAGTGCGCCGATGCGCCCCCCGGCGTGTGGCTGCTGGCACCGGCGGAGCGGATCTCGTCCGCGTTGCAGGGTGCGCTGATGGTGCGCGAGGGCCCACGCCGCCAGGCTGACGGTTGTGAGACCGGAGACTGGAGTCACGTCGACGTGTACCTGACGAAGACCATCGACTACCGCGCGATCGTGTTCGCCGGCTCGCGATGGGATGGCGAAGCGGCGCGGTGGTTGCAAGAACGGGACTCGACGACGGTGGCGATCGGGGGCAGCTTCCCGGGAGCCCGCCACACAGTTCGCTACGCCGGCGATGACGACGTCCGGGTGGCGTTGCTCACCGAACCGCTCGTCGCCGAACTGCTCGCCGCCGAGTGGTGGCAAGCCGGTGTGAACCGTCAATAGGGCGCGTCGACGTCGCCCATCTCGACGTAGACGCTCTTCCACTGGCTGTAGTGGTCGAGCGCCACATGGCCGTTCTCACGGCCCATCCCCGAACGCTTGTAGCCGCCGAACGGCATGGCGATCGGCGTCAGGTTGTAGGTGTTGATCCAGCACGTTCCCGCCTCGAGGGCGGCGATCGATCGATGGGCGCGTTGGATGTCGCGGGTGAAGACGCCGGCGGCAAGGCCGAACTGGGTGGCGTTGGCGCGAGCGACCACTTCGTCCTCTGTGTCGAAGGCGAGCACGCACATCACCGGTCCGAAGATCTCCTCGCGGGCGATCCGCATGTCGTCGGCGACGTCGGCGAACACGGTGGGACGAACGAAGAACCCGTCCGGCCGACCGGACACCGATGCCCGCTCGCCACCCGTGACACAGCGGGCGCCGTCGTCCCGGCCGGCATCGACGTAGCCGAGCACGCGCTCGAGCTGGCGTTCGCTCACGAGCGGACCCATCTGCGTCGCCTCGTCCAGCGGGTCGCCGAGCACGATCTGCTCCGTGCGCACGACGAGCCGAGCCAGGAAATCGTCGAGTACGGCGCGCTGCACGAACACGCGCGTGCCGTTCGAGCACACCTGCCCGGTGGAGTAGAAGTTGCCGAGCATCGCCCCCGACACGGCATTGTCGAGATCGGCGTCTTCGAACACGATCAACGGCGACTTGCCCCCGAGTTCGAGCGTCACGTGTTTGAGGCCCTCGGCGGCGGCGCGCGCTACACGCTCCCCTGTCGGCACCGAGCCCGTAACCGAAACCTTGGCCACCGATGGATGCGAAACGAGCGCGGCGCCGACCTCGCCCGCGCCCTGCACGACGTTGAAGGCCCCCGCCGGCAGACCCGCGTCGTGGAGGATCTCGGCCAAAGCCAGCGCGCTGAGGGGGGTCAGCTCCGACGGTTTGAACACCACCGCGTTGCCCGCCGCCAGCGCCGGCGCCCCTTTCCAGCAGGCGATCTGGATCGGGTAGTTCCACGCGCCGATCGCGGCGCACACCCCGAGCGGCTCACGTCGCGTGTAGGCGAACGACGACCCGAGATCGATGTACTGGCCGGTGTCGGCCGTGATCAGCCCGGCGAAGTAGTCGAGGCAGTCGGCGCCCGACGCGGCATCGGCGACGAGCGTCTCCTGCAGCGGCTTGCCGGTGTCGAGCGATTCGAGCACCGACAGCTCGCGGTTGCGATCCCTGATCGCCTCGGCTGCCCGGCGCAGCACGCGCCCACGCTCGA
>DASQTR010000449.1:0-20839 GCA_035641795.1 Ilumatobacter sp. | reverse complement strand
AGCTGCCGCTCGTCGTGCTCGTCGTGCTCAGCACGATCGCCGGTGCGCTGGCCGTGACTGCCGGTCTGATGCTCGTGTTCAACGCCCTCGACACCCAGGATTTCAGCACCGACACGATCGTCGATCTGATCGACGATGACTGGTTCTGGTGGGTGATCGCCTTCGGCCTCGCGATCGCCGGCCTCATCGCACAGATGAGATTGATCACGCGCATGCGCTGGACGGTTCGCCAGGCGTGGGACAACTCTTGGCGCCCCGGCCCGCCCCCGGCGATCGCCTGACGATCGGGTCTCAGGTCGTCATGTCGCGCCGCGAGATGACCACGGCGATGACCGTCACCGCGACACCGACGTAGAGCGCGAGCGTCGCCAGTGCGGTCGACGTGGCGACGCTGATGGGCGCGTCCGGCCGCAGCACCGACCGCAGCAGCAAGCCAGGGAACCAGCGCATGGCCCACGATCGTCCTTCGCCGATCACGTTCTCGATCGGCCCGAACCACAGCAAGCCGATAGCAAGCGCGATCGGGGTGGATCGCACGAGGACCGCGATCATCGTTCCGATCACGGCGTAGACGACGACGAAGATCAGCAGCCGCGCGAAGTCCTCGATCGCCGATGACAGCGCTGCTCCTCCTACCCAATCGGTCCTGTCGACGCCTGCGCTCGGCGCCACCAGCACGGCCGTGCTCCAGCCGATCACGAGGGCCACGGACATCACCACGACCGCCACCCCGATTCGTGCCATCAGCTTGCCCCCGAGCAACGACAGCCGGCGCGGAGCCCGCGTGAACGCCACACGTAGCGTGCCGCGTGTGAATTCGTTGGCGGTGCTGCTGATGAAAGCCGCCAGCACGAGCACGCTGCTGAACGTGATCGACGACACGACCGCCGCAGTCGCCCCTCCCGCTCCACGGATCGCCTCCAGCGTGATGCCGTCGCTGCCCTGCAACGCCGCCGGTTCGGCGGTCTCGAGCAGCAACCAGGTCGCAAGGACGGTGAACGCAGCCGTGATCACGCCCAGCACGACCCACAGACGGCGCCGGTTGAGCAGCACCCATTCGGAACGAATCGCGTTGATCATCGCTGACCTCCCACTCCGATGAGACTCAGAAACCGCGCCTCGAGGTCGGCGCGGACATGTTGCAGTTCGTTGACCACGACGCCCAATCGATGTGCCTCGCGGTTGATGGCGGCCGCCAACGCGTACGAGTCCTCGCCGGGCGTGAGCGCGATGCGCAGCGAGCCGGCACCCTCGTCGTGCACCACGGCGTCGCGGCCGACGCCGCGAACCACGCCGGACAGCAGCTCGCGGCTGTCACGTCCGGCGCCGACCACCAGCACGTCGTCGCTGCCGGCACCCAGCTCGTCGACCGGCCCACAGTGCACGAGCCCGCCCTGATCGACGACGATCAACCAGTCGCACACCGCTTCCAGCTCAGCCAGCAGATGTGACGACACGATCACCGTCTTGCCCTCGTCGCCGATGTCGCGCACGAGGCGGCGGACATCCTGCATCCCGACCGGATCAAGCCCGTTCGTCGGCTCGTCGAGGATGACCAGGTCCGGATCGCCGATGAGTGCGGCGGCGATGCCGAGCCGCTGTTTCATGCCGAGCGAGTAGCTGCCGTAGCGGTCGTGGCCGCGGCCGCTCAGGCCTACAAGGTCGATCAGATCGTCGACCGGATCGTCGCCATGGCCGGCCAGGATCGCCAGGGCGCGCAGGTTGTCGACGGCAGAAACGGCGGGGTGGAATGCCGGCGACTCGATCAGCGAGCCGACGCGCGGCAGGTACCCGGCACGCTCGGCCACCGGAGCGCCGAGCACCCAGGCCTCGCCGGAAGTCGGGCGGACGAGCCCGAGGAGCATTCCCATGATCGTCGTCTTGCCAGCGCCATTCGGCCCCACCAGGCCGGTCACGGTTCCGGCCGGCACGGCGAACGACACTGCATCGACGACGGTTCGCGAGCCGAACCGCTTGGTCAGGCGCTCGGCCACGACCGCCTGATCCCGCGGCCCGGCGAGGGCGTTGTACGAAGTCATGGGTTAATGATGCGGGGTCCGGCGTCGCGCGTCATCGCCTCAGCGTGGATATGCCAGCTGCACCCACTACGTCAGATGTGGAGATGCTCGCGTGCGAGACTTCCCGCGTGCCGACGCAGGATCAGCCCCGCCTCATCCGTCCAGCCCGTCAGCGCCCGCCATGGCATCAGGTGCTACGCCGCGCCGGCGTCGTCACGGTCGTGACCGGATTGTCCCTTTGGCTCCTGGCCGCGGCCCTGCCGGGGTTCTCGATCGACACGTTCTGGCAGGCACTGTTCGCCGGTTTCGTCGTAGGCGTTGTCAACGCCTTCGTCTGGCCGGCGTTGGCGTTCCTGGTGGTGCCGCTCTCGGTGCTGACGCTCGGGCTCGGTGCGATCGTGCTCAATGCGATCGTCGTCGGCTGGGTCCTCGAACTGCTGCCCGGCATCGAGATCGACGGCTTCGCACCGTCGTTGTTCATCGTCATCGGACTCGTGATCGTCACAACCGCGATCTCTTCCGTACTCGCGCTCGACGACGAGGCGTGGACCGACCAGCGCGCATCCGAGCTCGCCCGCAAGCGAGCCAAGCAGGCGAACGTCACCGACGTGCCGGGAGTCGTGTTCGTTCAACTCGACGGCGTGTCGCATGGTGTGTTGCGCCGGGCACTCCGCTCGGGCGACGTCCCCACTCTGCACCGGTGGCTGCGCGAGGGCTCACATCACCTTGTGGAGTGGGAGACGGGATGGTCGTCGCAGACCGGCGTCAGCCAGTGCGGCATCCTGCACGGCTCGACCGCCGACATGCCGGCGTTCAGATGGGTCGACAAGAGCACCGGAACCGTCGTCGTCTCGAACCACCCGAAGTGCGCGGCGGCGATCGAGCGCGCCCACTCCGACGGCAACGGCCTGCTGGCCGACAACGGCTCGAGCTACGGCAACCTGTTCTCCGGCGACGCGGCGCGGTCTGCGCTCACGATGAGCGGGGCCGGGCGCCGCAAGGAAGGTCGCACAGGCGCCGGCTACTTCGGGTACTTCGTCAGGCCCGGCCAGGCGACACGCACGATGGTCGCCTCGTTCGTCGAGATCGGACGCGAGCGCGTTGCCGCGACGCGGCAGCGCCGTCGAGGGGTCGAGCCGCGCGTCGAACGCGGCTGGGTGTACGCGCTGCTGCGGACCTTCACGACGGTCATCACACGCGACGTCTCGGTCCAGGGCGTGATGAACGACATGTGCGAGGGACGCAGGACGATCTACGTCGACATGCTTGGCTACGACGAGGTTGCCCACCACTCCGGACCGGAGCGGGTCGAGGCGCTCGGGGTGCTGCGCGACCTCGATCGGCAACTGGCGCGCATCGAGCGCGTCACTCGGTGGACGCCGCGCCCGTACAAGATCGTCGTGCTGTCGGACCACGGCCAGACCCAGGGTGCGACGTTCGAGCAGCGCACGGGTTACACGCTGGCCGAGCTCGTGGCCGAGCTCTGTGGCGCCGCCGCGTCCGGCGATGCCGATGCGGAGAAGGGCCGCACCGAATCGACCGCCTGGCTACGGCAGGCCCGCGATCCCGACGACTCACAGGAGGCGGTGGTCGCCGACGTTCCGGTCGTGCTCGGCTCCGGAAGCCTCGCCCTGATCTCGATCCCCGGCGAGCCGCGCCGCCGGCTCACTCGAGAGGAGATCGACGACCGCTACCCGCGGCTGATCGACGGGCTCACTGCTCACCCCGAGATCGGCTTCGTCCTCGTGCGCCAGGCAGGCGGGTCGTCGGTGGTGCTGGGCGCACACGGCGGCGTCGACCTCGGCACCGGGAAGGTCACCGGCGACGATCCGCTGGCGCCGTTCGGCCCGCGAGCGCGCGATCAGGTGTCGGAAGTCGACGGGTACAGCACCGTCGCCGACCTGATGGTCAACAGCCGCTACGACGCCGAGTTGGAGGAGGTCGCGGCGTTCGAGGAACAGGTCAGCTCGCACGGCGGGTTGGGCGGCCCGCAGACCCATCCCTTCCTGCTCTATCCGAGCGAGTTCGCTGCGCCGGTCGAGCCGATCTTCACATCCACGGCGGTGTACCGCGTGCTCAAGGGCTGGCTGCATGATCTCGATCCGGGCGAGCATGAGCCGGAGTCGTTGACCGCCGCAGGAGCCGCTCGCGGCGCCGCTGCGGCTCAGCCGGGCGGGATCGCCGCCAGCCCGTAGCGGTAGGCGAACACCACGAGCTGCGCCCGATCGCGAGCGCGCAGCTTGGTCATCGCCCGGCTCACGTGGGTGCGCACGGTGGCGTTGCTCACGATCCAGCGCTGAGCGATCTCCTCGTTCGACAGCCCGTCGGCCACGAGCGCCACGACCTCGCGCTCGCGCGCCGTCAACTCGTTGACCTCCCGCGGGGGTTTGGGCGCCGGCGCCGCTCCCCCGCCGGAGTCGACGAACGCCGCGATCAGTCGGCGCGTCGCCCCCGGCGACAAGAGACTCTCGCCGGCAGCGACGACACGCACAGCGCGGATCAGTTCGGCGGGCTCGGTGTGCTTGACCAGGAATCCGCTGGCCCCGGCGCGCAGCGCTTCGTACACGTACTCGTCGATCTCGAACGTGGTCAAGATCAACACCCGCACGCCGTCGAGGCCCCGATCGTCGGCGATCCGGCGCGTGGCGGTGAGACCGTCGAGGCCGGGCATGCGGATGTCCATCAGGACCAGGTCCGGCTGCAACTGGCGGCACACGTCCAGCGCCTCGGCGCCGTCGCCCGCCTCGCCCACGACGGTGATGTCGTCCTCGGCGTCGAGCAGCGCCCTGAACCCGGAACGGACGAGGATCTGATCGTCGGCGAGGACGACGCGGATCACCGGACCGGCCACTGGGCGACCACCCTGAAGCCGCCGTCCTCCGCCGGGCCGGCGGCGAGCTGCCCACCGGCGGCGGCGACGCGTTCACGCATCCCGACGATCCCGAACCCTTCCTTCGCCGGCGACCTCCGCGCATTCGCCGGCACGGCCGCCGGTGTCGCGCCGCCGTCGTCGAGCACCTCGACCGTGACACCGCCGTCGCCACCCGCCACGACGTTCACGTGCACCCGTGCGCCGGGCCCGGCGTGGCGGCGAACGTTGCTCAGCGCTTCTTGCACGACGCGATAGGCGGCGGTGCTGACGGGCACCGGAAGCCCGGCCGCCTGTTCGCCGCCTGACACGGTCACCGACAGTCCATCGGCACGGGCGCGGGTCACGAGATCATCGAGCCGCTCGAGTCCGAGCTGTGGCTGCAGCGCACCGGTGCTGGTCGGGTCGGCGCCGCCGCGCAGCAGTCCGAGGATCGCCCCGAGCTCGTCGAGCACCTCGCCACTGGCAGTGCGGATCGCGGTTAGCGCGGCGCCGAGCTGCTCGGCGTCGATGTGCTCGCGCCGGCGGGCGAGGAGGTGGGCTGCGGTGCCGGCCTGGACGTTGATAGTCGCCATCGCGTGGGCGACGCTGTCGTGGAGGTCCTGGGCAATGCGCAGGCGTTCGTTGGTGAGCGCCTGGTGCTCGGTGAGCCGGCGGCGCTCGCGCTCGGCCATGATGCGGTCGCGGCGGGCAGCGATCAACTGACCGGCAAAGACGGCGGCGAGCGTCCAGCCGACAGCCGCCAGCGCGAGACGGTCGCTGGGGCCGTCTCCGATCAGCAGCCCACCCGAGACCGCGGCCAGCATCGCAAGCGCGCCGGACCAGGCAACCGAGCGTCGCGCCCGCATGCCGAGCAGCACGAGTGAGATGGGCCCGGGCAACAGCGCCGGACCTGGCGGATAGGCCCTGGCGAAGTACACGAAGATCTCGACGGCAACAACCGCCACCATCGCCATCGGTGCCCGCCGCCAGAGCAGCAGCGCCAACGCGCCGCCGATCCCGCACACAAACGCCAACGCATCAACGGCGCGCTCGGCGCTCTCTGGTTCGACATGAGCCGTCCCCATCACGACCACCAACAAGATTGCCGCCACTGCCACCAGCTCGGCCACCGCCGTCCGGCGCGAAAACTCGGAGCGGTCGTTCACGAGTGAAACTCTATGAATCGATCGCAGCATGCCGCATCCGTCAGGTGTTGAGATGCGCATCAGCACCAGGTTGAGCCAGAGGTTGACCCAGCCAATCGTCGAGCACCTCGGCGGTGTCCGCGCCCAGCTCGAACGGTGGCGCGCCAGGCGGCACCGGCCGACCTGGTGACGAGTTCGACAGAGCAGGCAAAGCGGGATCGGCATCGCGTGGCGCCAGGGCCGAGGCAACTCGGGCAAGGGCCACGTCGAGAAGCCAGCGACCGCCGCTCGTCACGGCGTCGACCACCGCGGTGGCGGTGACGAGGCCGGTCAACGGGTCGGCGACAGCGTCGGCGATGAACACCGGGCCGCCGCCGGCCCAGCCCACGACACCGCCGGCGGCTGCCGCATCGTCGCCCAACGCGACGCGCATCGCGGTCGCCGGATCGCGCCCATAGCCGGTGATCGACACCCAGACCCGTGGGCCGCGCTGCGTGAGTTCGATGGCCGAGATCCCCAGCTGCTCCAGCGCGCGTGGGCGCGAACCCTCGATCACCACGTCGGCAGCAGCGAGCAGCGCGACCAGCGTGGCGACCCCCTCGTGGCTACGGAAGTCGAGGGCGACCGAGCGCTGACCGGCGTGCATCGCGTCGAACCAGTGCGGCGTCGCGCGCGCCCCGTCGGGTCGACCGACGCTCTCGACGCAGACGACGTCGGCACCGAGCCGGGTGAGCACGTGTGCGGCAAGCGGTCCCGCCCACAACGACGCCAAGTTCACCACACGCATGCCCGGGAGGCCCCTGGGTCTGGCCTCGCCGAGCGGCAGCCGTAGCACTGCTGACCCAGCCTGCATCTCGTCGACGGCCGCGCACGCCAACCCCAGTGCGCTGGCCGAATCGACCAGTTCTGCAGACGGGCGCTGCGCAACACGGCGTGCGACCTCTGACCACGGGTCGGCGTTGCCGACGACGCAAGCCGCGCCGGGGTCGACGCCGAGCCACGCAGGCAGCAAGTCGCGATCGGAGGCCCGTGCCAGCGTCACCGCCAACCACTCGTCCCCGGCCGCGATCAGTCGCGACGCGCCTCCGCAGCTGCTGCGGCCGGAGCGCCGGAGCAGCAGCGTCGCCGCCCGCTCCGCCAACGCGCCCAACCCGCGTGCGCCGAACCGTTCATCCAGGCCCGCTCCGTGGCCGTCGAGGCCGTCGACGACCCCCGCAACCGTCCCGACCAGACGTGCCGGCACCGCCGCCTCGGGATGAGTGACCGCCTGGCACCCGGACTCCGACCACAGCCGGGCGGCGTCGACGTCGGCCTCCAACAGCGACGGTGCAGCTTCCCACGCATCGCCTGCGTCGTGTTCTGGTCGTGGAGCGTGAGCGATCATTGGTCACAGTCGTGAGCGATCATTGGTCACTGTCATGATCGCTCACACCAACCCGCTCGTGCTCACTCCCGCGTCCTATGCGGACCTGGTTCGCTCGCCGTTCGTCGACGAGACGGCCGGCGAGCCGCAGTACGTGGTGATCGTCGTCGAGGGCCCGCCGGATCCGGCGATGCCGTCGCCAGGCGCACTGCCATTGGTCGTCGTGTGGATCGGCGCCGAGTTCGCGGGCGCGGGACCGCGGGCGGCCGATCTCGTGGTCGGTGAGGGAGACGTCGACCAAGTGGTGGCCGGCATCACCCGGACCCCGCTGGCGGCGCGGACACTCGCGGTCCTCCTGCGATCGGTCGCGACCGTCGATGTCGAAGCGGGTTTGGCGATGGAGTCCGCCGCCTATTCGCTGCTCCAGGCGGGTCCGGAGTTCGCCGCCTGGAGGGCCGCACGCGCGGCGTCACCCGTTGCCGACGCGAGTCCGGTCGTGCACACCGAGCGCGGCGACGACACGCTGGTCGTCACGCTCGACCGTCCGCACCGTCACAACGCGATCTCGATGCGCATGCGCGACGAGCTGGCGCAGGCGCTCGCGATTGCCGTCGTCGACCAGTCGATCACGGCCGTGGTACTCCGCGGCAACGGCCCCTCGTTCTGTTCAGGCGGCGACCTCGACGAGTTCGGCGCGCGATCAGATCCTGCGACCGCCCACGTCACTCGTCTCGCCCGCAGCCCATCGCGACTGATCGATCGACTCGCTTCGCGCACCACCGTGCAACTCCACGGCGCGGCGTTCGGAGGCGGGATCGAGATGGCTGCCTTCGCGAGGACCGTCGTTGCGGACCCGGAGACGCGGATCGCATTGCCGGAAGTCGGTCTCGGCCTGATCCCGGGCGCCGGCGGCACGGTGAGCGTGACCCGACGGATCGGCCGCCAGCGCACCGCCGCGCTGGCACTGTGCGGGCGTGAGCTCGATGCCGCGACTGCGTTGGCGTGGGGGTTGGTCGACGAAGTCACGTCCCGCTGACGTCGACGAGCATGGAACAATGTGCGCATGGTGACGGGATACGGCGGTAACTACCTCGGTTCCGTGATCGACGACCAAGACCCGCTCGATCAGCGACGTCTGCACGTGCTCGTCCCCGAGATCTGGGGCGAGGCGCCGCTCTGGGCGGCGGCGTCGATCACCGATGACTCCAGTCAGCCGGCGGTGGGCGACTCCGTGTGGATCTCCTTCGAGCACGGCGACACCGACTATCCGGTGTGGCAACGCCCCGAGGGCGGCGCCACCCACGGCGAGGCCCGTAACTACGTCGGCAAGTATCGGGGCCGGGTGATCAACATCGACGATCCGATGCAAGAGCGCCGCCTGCAAGTGATCGTGCCGGAGGTCGACGAGTCGGCGGCATGGGCGACTGCGGCGCCGGAGGTCGCTGATCTGGACATACCGGAGATCGACCGTGAGGTGTGGATCGAGTACGAGCACGGCGATCCGATCTACCCCCGGTGGGTCGGCCTGACCTGACCTACCGGACCTTGGCCATGTGAACGCCAGGAGCAACCTCAACCGCCTGATCGCGTCGTCGGCGATGTCGAACCTTGCCGACGGGATGCTGCAGATCACGCTGCCGCTCGTCACGCTCGGCATCACTCGCGACGCGGGCGCGTTCGCGTCGGTGACGCTCGTCGGTCGACTGCCGTGGTTGCTGTTCGCGCTGCACGCGGGCGCCCTGGCCGACCGGCTCGACCGGCGCCGCACGATGACGTTGGTCAATGTCGGACGGGCATTGTTGCTGGCGACGTTCGCCGGCATCGTCGCCGCCGATGCCGAGCAACTCTGGACGCTATACATCGTCGCCTTCGCGCTGGGCGTCGGTGAGACGTTGTTCGACACCGCCGCTCAGTCGATCCTGCCGGCGATCGTCGCCGACAAGGCGCAACTGTCCAAGGCAAACGGCCGGCTCACCGCCGTCGAGCGGATCACCAATCAGTTCATCGGACCGACGCTCGGCGCCCTGGTCGCGGCGGCTGCGCTGGCCGGTTCGGTCGGTGCCAGCTCGGCTGCGTACGCCCTCGCCAGTGTCGCGCTGCTGACGCTGGTCGGACAGTTCCGGGCAGTGCGCAGCGAACCGGCGCCACGGCTGACTGTCGACATCGCGGACGGCGTGCGCTACCTCGCCCGGCATCCGCTGCTGCGCGCACTCGCCATGTGCGTCGGTGTGTCGAACCTGGCGTCGACGATGATGCTCGCGGTCTTCCCGCTCTACGCGATCGAGCCCGGAGCAGCAGGCCTCTCGAAGGTCGGGTACGCGCTGCTGCTCACGACGTTGTCGGCTGGCACGCTCGTCGGATCGCTGTTCGCACACCGCACAGAGCGTGTGCTGGGGATCCGCCGCTCGCTGCTCGTCGCCGCCGCCAGCTTCCCACTGTTCAGCCTGCTGCCGGCCGTCACCGACTCGTGGCGCTGGCTCGCCGTCGGGTTCTTCGCCGGCGCCCTGCTCTCGGGTGGGTGGAACGTGATCACCGTCTCGCTCCGGCAGCGGATCGTGCCCGACGAGCTGCTCGGGCGCGTGAACGCCGGCTACCGCCTGCTGGCATGGGGCACGATGCCGATCGGCGCCGCACTCGCCGCGGTGACGGCATCCCAGTTCGGGTTGCGGGCGACGTTCGCGATCTCGGCCGCGATCAGCGCCGTTTGCCTGCCCATCGTGTACCTCGCCGCCACCAACCGCAGGCTGGACGAAGCCCGCGCAGGTGTCGTGCACGTCACGACGCTGAGCTGACGACGCCGCGTCCGCCCGTTCCCGTGAGCGATCATGGGTGACATCGACGACGATCGCTCAGACCTGCCGGCGGACGCGGCCGTGCTCGACCTGTCGCCGTGGGCACCGCTGCGGAGCCGTATCTTCTTCGCGCTGTTCATCGCCCAGCTCGTGTCGAGCCTCGGCACGCTCATGCAGAGTGTGGGCGCCGCGTGGCTGATCGGCGATCTGGGCGGCACCGCGGCCGAGGTGGCGCTGGTCCAGACCGCGACGTTCCTGCCGGCGTTCCTGGTCGGTATCCCCGCGGGCGCCCTGGCCGACGTGTTCGACCGGCGCCAAGTCCTGCTGTGGACGCAAGCGAGCATGCTGCTCTCCGCGGCGCTGATGGCGTTGCTGACGTTCGCAGACCAGCTCGCGCCCACTGGCGTGCTGGCTCTGACGTTCATGCTCGGCATCGGCGCCGCGCTGACCACGCCCGCGTGGTGGGCGATCCAACCCGATCTGGTTCCCAAGGAGCACGTCGCCCAGGCGATCTCACTCGGCTCCATGACGTACAACGTCGGCCGTGCGATCGGACCCGCGATCGGTGGGTTCGTCATCGCCGCCTCCGGGCCGGAATGGGTCTTCGCACTGAATGCGTTGTCCTTCGTGGGCACGATTGCGGTCGTCGCCGCGTGGCGGCCGCCGCGCCGCGGCGCTGGCCGATCGCCGTCCGAGACGCTGGTCGGGGCGACGGTTGCCGGACTGCGCTTCAGCGCCAACTCGCGACTGCTCCGCAGCGTCCTGATGCGGGTGCTTTTCCTGTTCGGCGCGGGGGCCGCGGTCCAGTCCTTGCTCCCGATCGTCGTGCGAGGGCCGTTGGATTGGTCGTCGGGAGGCTACGGAATCCTGCTCGGCTGCTTCGGCGTCGGTGCGACGATCTCGGCGGTCCTGCGCCCGCGCATCGTGCGCGTCCTGCATCCGGACGCACTGATGACGGCGTGCTCGCTCGTCCTCGCTTGCACCTTGGTCGTCCAGGGCTTCGTGCACGACCGCGTCGCAGTGGGTACGGCGCTGTTCGCAGGCGGGTTCGCGTGGAGCCTTGCGGCAACGAACACAACGATCGCGGCGCAGACAGCATTGCCGTCTTGGGTGCGAGCCCGGGGTTTGGCGCTCTACGCCTTCGTCCTTGCCGGGAGCTTCGCGATCGGCAGCGCGCTGTGCGGTTTCGCTGCCAACTGGAACCTTGGTGGGGCGCACCTCATCGCCGCCATCGTGATGGCGCTGAGCCCGCTGGCGGCGTTGCGTTGGCCGCTCACGATGAAACGCGAGTTCGACCTCACCCTCGTCCCGGGCACCGATCCTGAGGTCGCCATCAATCCGGCACCCGAGGATGGTCCCGTGCTGGTGAGCGTGCCGTACCGCGTGCCGGTTGCCAAGCTCGACGAGTTCAGCTCGTTGATGCAGTACATCGAGGGCCATCGCCGGCGCACCGGCGGCTATCAATGGACACTGTTCCGCGACCTCTCCGACTCGGAGCGCTTCGTGGAGACGTTCCTCGTCTCGTCGTGGGCCGAGCACCTCCGTCAGCATCATCGCCACACGGCTCACGCCGACGACCATCTCCGGCGCCTACGACCGTTCGTCGAGCCTCCCGGCGTCGGCCATTATCTCTCCACCGCCAGTGACGGCGTGATGGCGCTCCATGACGCGCAGCCACGCGACGACGTGGACCGCGCCGAGGGAGAGGACATCTGAGCGCCACTCAAACGACCTGTGTCACATATGCACGCAAAGTGCTTGCATTTGTTAGCACCGGCCGTTAGCGTTACCTCGTCGACCCGATCGGGTCGACGAGACCTCCCGAGGAAGCACCACCATGGCAACCACCAAGCAGACCGCCACGAAGACCACGGCAAACAAGACCACGGCCAAGAAGGCCACGGCCAAGAAGACAGCCGTAAGGAAGACAGCCGCAAAGCAGGCCGCGCCGAAGAAGGTGAGCACTGCCGACAGGAGCGACGTACGCGCCACGATCTCGTCCGTCGCCAACCAAGCCGACGACACGTTCAAGCAGTACAACGCGGTCGCGGGCGACCAGCTCGGCGAGCTGCGCAAACTCGTGCGTGACGTCGTCGACGTCTACGTGGGCATCCCCTTCGTCCTCGGCACCCGCTTCGCCGAGTCGGCGACGACACCCAACGTGAACCTCGACCTCGACTCGCTGAAGGCGCTTGTCGACGACGCCAAGGTCCGCCTCAGCGAGGTGCCCAGCGTCGACTTCGACGCCGTCAAGTCATTCATCGACGAGGCCAAGGCGGTCGGTCACGCCCAGGTCACCACGTTCGAGAACGAGGTCAGCAAGCGCCTGCGCAGCGTCTACGCCGCCTGACGACACGATCATCCGGTGTCTGACACCACGGAGAGGTGTCAGACACCGAGCGTTTGCCGCAGCATGTGATGGCGGTCAACTGGTCGGCGCGCAGCGCGCGATCGCGCTTGGCGCCAGCGCGAACACGCGGTACGCGGCTCCGAGCACGGGCATCGCCACGTTGCGGACCGGTGTGCCACCGGGCGTGCAGCCCTCTTCGCGGCCCTTGTGGGCGTGGCCGTGCAGAGCCAGATCGGCGCCGGCGCAGTCGATCGCCTCGGCCAGCAGACCGCTTCCGAGGAATGGATAGATCTCGAGCCTCTCGCCCTCCAGCGTGTCGGGCGTTGGGCTGTAGTGCAGCAACGCCACCCGGGCGTCGCAATCCTCGTCGGCGAGGTTCTCCAGCGCGTCACGTAGGCGGTTCGCAATGGTGTGCGTGTGCTGCACGAACGCCTTCATCTCCGGCTCGCCGAAGGCGCTCGCATTGGCGCCGGCGAACCCTCCGCCGAAGCCCTTGACGCCGGCCACACCGAGCCGCCCGCCCGGCAGATCGAGCACCGCGGCGTGTCCCTCGAGCACGTGCACGCCGGCGTTGCCCAGGATGTCGGCGACCGCTTCCGGCCGGCCGTCGTGATGGTCATGGTTGCCGAGCACGGCGACGATCGGCACCGTTACCTTCTGCAGCTCGTGGACCACCACCCGCGCCTCGTCGGGCGTGCCGCACTTGGTGAGGTCGCCGGCGAGCAGCAACACGTCTGCGTGCTCCTCGATGCCGGCGAAGGCGTCGACGAGCCGGTCGTCGCTGTCGGTGCCGACATGGATGTCCCCAACCGCGGCGACTCGGATCACAGCTGCTCCGGATCGCGGTCGGGGGCGCCGGCCGCGGGGATCTCCGTTTCGTCCCGCACGACGAGCGCGCATCCGTACTGCGCGAGCACCTCGCGCGCGACCGGCAGGAGCGCTTCCTTGCGGGCGGGGTTGCTCACCGCGCCACGGACGACCACCTCGTCGTGTTCGTGACTTACGTCGAGACCCAACTCACCGACACGCGAGTCGGTCGCCAATGCATCGCGCACGTGCATCAACACGTGATCGACGTGGGTGACGTCCATCACGTGCCCCCGGCCATCGCCTTCCTGGACGGCTCCTGGCCCGGCACCACCGATGCTTCCTCGGTGGTTGCGATCCCGAGGTCGACGACGAGGTTGAGGAAGGCGCGCGCGAAGGGGCTGTGTTCGGTGCGACGCCGCACCTCGCTCCAGTTGATCTGCTCGCGCAATGCTCGCGAGATCTCCAGGGCGCGACCGAAGTCGAGATGGTGCTCCGTCAACGACAGCAGCTTGCTGACGAGGAGATCATCCAGCGGCATCACGCGCATCCACACGGCCTGCACGCTCAACTCGTCGCAACGCGCCAAGAACTCGTCGTCGATCACGAGTCCGGACGGCCGGTAGATGAGATCGATCAAGATGTCGTCCTCGAAGGCCTTGACGAGCCAGCCCTCGGGCGGCACCTCGGTGCGCAACCCGAGCGCCTCCAGGGCGCGGTGGGCGCGTTCCCAGTCCTCCTCGCGGATGAGGAGGTCGACGTCGTTCTCCGACGGCGGGCCTCCGCGTGCCCATGCACTGAGCCCGCCACCGAGCGCGTACGGCACCTCGGCGTCACGCAGGGCGGCCGCCACCCGTTTCAGGCAGTCGAGCAGGTGCTCCGAGAGCGCGTTCGATGACACTCCGCCGCTATACCCGCTCCACCTCGACGGAAACCCCTCGGTGTCAGTTGCATGTCAGTGGATGCCGCGCAGGATCGCCTCGGTGGCGGCATCGGCTGGAAAGAAGAGCTCCACCGCAAGCTCGTCGAGCGTGATGTCGCGCGGCGTTCCGAATGTCGTCAGCGTGGTGAAGAGCGACAGCTCGGCGCCGCCGACCGATAGCCGGCACGGCACCAACAACTGTGGTTCGTCGTCCCCCGGCGGGTCGGTGCGCGCCAGTAGCTCGACGACGTTGGGATAGGCGAGCACCTCGGCCTCGAGCGCCGCCACGTTGCTATCGCCGGTGCTCACGACGAGCCGCCGCAGTTGTCTCAGCAGATAGGTGGCCCATTCGTCGAAGTTCAGCGTGAACGCCGCCACGCCCGCGGGATGGAGGCTGAACCGGAACACGTTCGGCACCGGCGCCATCAAATCCGGGGGGACGGCAGCGACCATCTTCAGCGCGGCGTTGTTGGCAAGCACGATGTCCCAGCGGCGGTCGACCACGACGCCGGGATAGGGGTCGTGCGTTTCCAACAGCCGCTCGAGCGACGCCCGCACCTGCTGTGAGGCCGGGTCGTCGATCGCGGTCTCGTGATAACGCGGCGCGTAGCCGGCGGCGAGCAGCAATGCGTTGCGCTCGCGCAGCGGCACGTCGAGGTGACGAGCGAGCGTGAGCAGCAGCTCGGGGCTGGGCCGCGACCGGCCGGTCTCCACGAAGCTCAGGTGCTTCGGCGACACACCGGCCTCGAGCGCGAGGTCCATCTGGCTGCGCCGGCGCCGGCCCCTCCACTCACGGAGCAGCGGGCCGGCGCCGGTCGAGGTCATTCGCGCACGGTACCGCGCCTCTCGAACTCGGCCCCCGACGCGGTCAGGCGTCGCGAGCAGGGAGGTCTCCGAAGAACCCGGCGACACGGGTCAGCCGGCCGTCCTGCCCCACGACGGCGACGTCCATGCCGGTGAGGGCCACGGCGCCGCTGCCGTCGACCATCTCCCAGCCGTACCGGGCGATGCCATGGTGCGTGTCGATGCCGGTCGTGCGGCGGAACGTGTGCTTGGGGAACATCGCTTGGACGGTCTCGAACATCTCGTTGATGGCGACATGTCCCTGAGCGTCGAGCGGTGGGTCGAAGAGGTGGCCTTCAGTGGCCCACGCCTGCTCGATCAGGCGGGCGCGATGTTCGGCGTTGGGCTCGAGGTAGGCCTCGAGGTACGTATCGATCGTCGCCTCGAGGCCGGCGATATCGGTCATGGCGGTATCAGTCATCGTGGTTTGTCCTTCTCGTGTTGCGGTGTTCATGTCGTGGTGTGTACGACCCACTCTGAGGGAGCGGCGGTTGCCAAGCGACTACCTGTGGGGTAATGACAGTCGGCGGCGCATCCGCGCCGCTGAGCACAAGTGGTTCAGGACATGCCGTCCACAACATGGAGGTTGGAGATGTCTCGACTGTTATCCCGTCGGAAGATGATGATTGGCGTTGGGGGCGCCGTGGCGGTGTCGCCGTTGCTGTTGACCAGGACTGCTGCCGCCGCCGACCCCACCGGTCCGCTGCACGTACTCATCACCCCGCAGCGGCTGTACGACTCGCGCACCGACGCCGTGCCGCTCGGCGGCGCCAAGCTGGCCTCCGGCGGGTCGGTGATCGTCACCGCGGCCAGCTTCGGCGCCAGCGGCATCCTCGAGGCGGCATTCGTCAATGTGACGGTCACCGAAACCGAGGGCGCCGGATTCCTACGCGTGTTCGGCTCCGACCTGTCGGGCGAGCGCCCGGTCCCGGAGACGTCGAACATCAACTGGTCCGCCAACAACCAGACGATCGCCAATCTCGCGTTCACCTCGGTCGGCGGTGAGAACGGGATCGAGATCGCCGCCGGTGGCGGGGGCAGGACGCATGTGATCGTCGACATCATGGGCTACGTGCCCTTCACCGGCTGACCGCTAACGCGCCGACGATGCGCCCACGTGGCTGATCCTCGTCAGCTGTCAGTGATCGTCACGATTCCGGACGGTTCGTCGAGAGATTCGACGGTGCGTGCGGCGGCGACGTCGACGTGGATGCGCGGCGCGGGTGGCGGCTCGGTCGGGTGATACGTGCCCTCCCCGTAGAACTGGCCGTAGCGCAGCACGACGCCACCCGCGCCGAGGACCATCCGTTCCATCTCGGCGACTGCCGCGCCCCCGTCACCGGGAATCGTCCATGCCACGCTCTGCGCCAGCACGCGATCCACGCCCGCGGGGGCAGCCGCCGCCAGCAGGTTCCGCGTGCCCTCCCGGCGAATGCGCGCGTTGGCACCGCCCGCTTCGCGTATGCGGCCCACGTCGTCGGGCAGATCGGTGAGCTGGTGCACGACTAGATCCGGCGCGAAACCGATGATCACCTCTGCGAGGCGAGCGGCGTCGAACACGTCGCACACCACCGGCTCGGCTCCGAGCGCGTGCAGCGCGGCTGTGTTCTGCGCCGATCGCGTCATGCCGGCGACGTCGTGACCGCGCGCGGCCAGTAATGAAACTATCCGGCGTCCGATCACCCCGGTGGCACCGGCCACGAAGATCCTCATGGCGACCTAGTGTTGCTGAGAGGCGATGATGCGAAACGACGAGGAGTTGTTGGCGGCTGCGATCGGGCAGGCAGAGATCGGGCTCAGCGAAGGCGGCATCCCGATCGGGGCCGTGCTCGCCGTCGACGGTGAGGTCGTCGGCGCCGGACACAACCGGCGCGTGCAGCTCGGATCGGCGATTCGCCACGGTGAGACCGACGCGCTCGAGCAAGCCGGGCGGCTGCCTGCCTCGGTCTACGCGCGGTCGACGATGTACACCACGCTCTCGCCGTGCCACATGTGCACGGGTGCGATCCTGCTGTACGGCATCCCGCGGGTCGTGATCGGCGAGAACCGCACGTTCCTCGGCGCCGAAGACCTGCTGCGCGCCAACGGCGTCGAGGTCGTGAACCTCGACTCGCCGCGCTGCGTCGAGCTCATGACGCGGTTCATCGCCGACCAGCCGCGCCTGTGGTCGGAGGACATAGGCCAGGTCGAGAACGAGCGCGTCGAGGATTGAGATCATGAGCGGACTCTGTCCCGAGGAGCGCGAGATCGTCGATCTCGTCGCGCGTTGGGTCGACGACGAGGTGCGGCCGGTCGTCAATCAGCTCGAACACGCCAACACCTATCCGGAGAAGCTGATCGAGCAGATGAAGCAGATGGGCGTCTACGGGCTGGCGATCCCCGAGCCCTACGGCGACTTCGCCGTGTCGACTCGGTGCTACGCGCGGGTGACGGAGGAGATCGCCCGTGGCTGGATGTCGCTCGCCGGCGCGTTCGGCGGCCATTCGGTCGTGTCGAAGCTGATCCTCCGCTTCGGCACCGAGGAGCAGCGGCAGCGCTACCTGCCGCGGATGGCGACCGGGGAGCTGCGGGCGACGATGGCGCTCACCGAGCCGGACGGCGGGTCCGACCTGCAGGCGATACGCACCGAGGCGCGACCGGTGGGCGGCGGGTACGTGATCAACGGCTCGAAGACGTGGATCACCAACGCCCGCATGTCGGGCCTCGTGGCGTTGCTGTGCAAGACCGACCCGACTGCCCAGCCACCCCACACCGGTATCTCGATCCTGCTTGTCGAGAAGGTTCCGGGCTTCACGGTGTCGCGCGATCTGCCCAAGCTCGGGTACAAGGGCGTGGAGTCGTGCGAACTGCACTTGGACGATTGCCGCGTGCCAGCCGATGCACTGCTCGGCGGCGTCGAGGGCAAAGGCTTCGGCCAGATGATGACCGGGCTCGAGACTGGAAGGATCCAGGTGGCTGGGCGGGCGATCGGTGTGGCCCGGGCGGCCTTCGACGACGCCCTGCGCTATGCACAGGACCGCCGCACTTTCGGTGTTCCGATCTGGCAGCACCAGTCGGTCGGCAACCTGCTGGCGGACATGGCGACCCAGATCACCGCCGCCCAGCAGCTCAACTACCACGCCGCCGACTGCCTCGACTCCGGACGGCGAGCCGACATGGAGGCGGGTATGGCGAAGCTGTTCTGCTCGGAGATGGCCGCCAAGGTCTGCCTCGACGCCATCCGGGTCCACGGCGGGCACGGGTATTCGACGGAGTTCGACGTCGAGCGCTACTACCGGGATGCGCCGCTGATGATCGTCGGCGAGGGCACCAACGAGGTGCTGCGGAACGTGATCGTCAAGCAGGCGATCACGAGGGGCGGGCTCACCTAGTTATCGGCGTTCGCGAGACTGGGCGCGATGGGAGCGACGTATGAACCACTTCGCATGTTCGGCGCGCCGAGCACCAACTCGCAGCTCGCCTGGTCATGGGTCGAGCAGCAGCTGAGCGAGGCCGAGACGTACTGGGTCGACGTCGTCGGGGCGGGCCCGCGACCGCACGCCCGCCCGGTCTGGGGCGTCTGGCTCGACGACCAACTCCACCTGAGCATCGGAACGCCGGCGATCCGGCGGGCGGCGACCCCGGGAACCGGCGCCGCGGTTCACCTCCCCGACGGACTCGACGTCGTGATCGTCGAAGGGGAGATCGCCGGTCCGACACGACGCGCGGAGGTGGTCGGCGCATACGACGAGAAGTACGACTGGACCTACGACCTCGAGCAGTACGGACCGTTCACCACCATCGCCCCGGGCAATGTGCTCGCGTGGCGCGCCGCCGGACCGGCGGGCCGCGACGGTTTCGCGCACACCGGCAGATGGACCTGGTCGCACTAGGGAACGCCGCACCAGGAAACGTCGCACTACGGAATATGGTCGCCGGGTGGCGTCGGCATCGTTCGCTCCCTTCCACTCGCGGTCGTTCACCGTCATGTGGAGCGGCGCCCTCGTGTCGAACATCGGCACGTGGATGGAGACCGTCGCGCTCGCCTACTACGTGGCCGACACGACCGGCAAGGCATCGTGGTCGGCGGTCGTGGCCGCTGCCGGTTTCATTCCGGCTGCGGTTGTGGGTCCGGTCGGTTCGGCCATGGCCGACCGGCTCGATCGCCGCCGGGTGTTGATCACGACGAACGCGCTGGCGGCGCTGCTCGCGGCGATCCTCGCGGTGTGGATCGCCAACGGCGACGCCGGTCCCGGCGTGATCGCGGCGCTGTCGTTCATCGCCGGCGCGGTTGCGATGTTCGGCTTCCCGTCGTTCCAGACGTCGCTGCCCGACCTCGTCCCCCGCGAGCACCTCGTCGCCGCCGTCGGGCTCTCCAACGCGCAGTGGAACCTCGGCCGCATCCTCGGCCCCGCGTGCGCGGCGCTGGCGATGACGGTCGGCGGGATCAGCACCGCGCTCTGGTGCAACGTCGTCAGCTTCGGCGCGGTGATCGTCGCCGTCATCGCCGCCGATCTCCCGCACCGCGAAGGAGTGCAGCGACCGATCTTCAGAGCGCTCGCCGACGGCGTGGGGTTCGCCCGCAACCATCCGGCGATGCGCCGCATGCTCGCGCTCATGACCGCCACGATCCTCATCGCATCGCCGTTCATCGCCTTCGTGTCGCAGATGGCCACCAACGTCTTCGACGGCAGCGCCAAGGCGACGTCGCTGCTCGTCACCGCCCAGGGCATCGGCGCCGTCATCGCCGCGTTCACGCTCGGGGGTCTGACGAAGCGGCTCGGCGTTTGGCGACTGCTGACCGGCGCCGTGCTGCTGCTCGGGCCGGCGTTGGTGCTGTACGCGATCGCCCCAGAACTGTGGGTCGCGGCGATCGGCCTCGGCGTCGTCGGGTTGCTGTACGGCTACGCGTTCACGTCGTTCGCCGGCGTCGCCCAACAGTCGGCGCCCGACGAGATGCGCGGCCGGGTGCTCGCCGTCAACAGCTTCGTGCTCGGCCTGCTGTATCCGATCGGCACGCTGATCCAGGGAGCGCTTGCCGACGCCGCCGGACTGCGATGGGTGACCGCGGCCAGCGGCCTCACGCTGCTTGCGGTGACGATCGTGCTCACGATTCCCCACGTGCGACGACTGCGGTCGGTTCGCGTCACCGAAGAGCCTGCGCCAGCGACTCCCGCAGCTCGCGTTTGACGACCTTGCCGTAGGCGTTGCGCGGCAGCGCAAGCAATGCGACGTATCGGCGCGGGATCTTGTAGCCGGCGAGCTGGGAGCGGGCGTGCGCATCCAGCGCCTCCGGTTCCAGCTCACGGCCCGCAGCCGGCACGACCGCAGCGACGACGAGCTCACCCCACAGATCGTCGGGAATGCCGACCACCGCCACGTCGGCGACCGAATCGTGGGTAGCGAGCACATCTTCGACCTCGACCGCGTACACGTTGGAGCCGCCGGAGATGATCATGTCCTTGGCGCGGTCGAGCAGGTGCACCACGCCGTCGGCCGACATCCGCCCGAGGTCACCGGTGTGCAGCCAGCCGCCGACGATCGCCTCGGCGGTGGCGTCGGGCCGCTTCCAGTAGCCCGTCATCACCGACGGCCCACGGACGACGAGCTCGCCCACTTCACCGGGGGGCAATGGCGCATCGTCCGGCCCGACGATTCGGACCTCGATCCCGGGGCGGGCACGGCCGGCGCTGCCGAGCAGTTGCGGCACGTGGTCCTGGCGTCGCAACACCGTGATCGTCATCGGCGTCTCACCTTGGCCGAACAGTT
>DASQTR010000448.1:0-2024 GCA_035641795.1 Ilumatobacter sp. | reverse complement strand
GCTCGCGGGTCAGCGGGCAGTGGTCGACGGTCTCGATCTTGTCGGGTAGGTCGGTGATGATCGACCTGTCCGTCTTGAGGCGGCGCAGGACGAACGGGCCTGTCACGCGCCGGAGCAGCTCCGTCGCTTCAGGATCGCCGATCCGTTCGATCGGGAGTGCGAACCGCTCGCGAAACGATCGTGCCGATCCGAGCAGCCCGGGGTTGAGCACGTGCATGATCGACCACAGCTCACTGAGCCGGTTCTCGACCGGCGTGCCCGTGAGTGCGACGCGACGCAGGGCGTCGAGCTGCTGGACCGCCTTGGCCTGCGCCGTGGCCGGGTTCTTGATCTGCTGTGCCTCGTCGAGGACGACCCGTCCCCACGCAACCGACGTCAGTTGCTCCAGGTCGCGTGCGAGCAAGGAGTACGTGGTGAGTACGACGTCGTGCACGCCGGCCCGCCCGGCGAACCCTTGCTGGTCGTCGCCGTGGCGATCGGGGCCGTGATGCACCAGCACTCGAAGCTCGGGGGCGAAGCGCGAGAGCTCGCGCTGCCAGTTGCCGAGCACCGACACCGGACACACGACGAGCGTGGGCAGCCCGGTCGGTTCGGCGAGGAGCGTGGCGATGAGCTGTGCGGTCTTCCCGAGGCCCATGTCGTCGGCGAGGCAGGCACCGAGCCCGAGACGTCCGAGGAACGCCAGCCAGCCGGCTCCCCGCTCTTGGTACGGCCGAAGCACGCCTTCGAAGCCGGCCGGTGTCGGTAGTGGCTCGACAGTCGCGTGGAGCGCGTCGTCGAGGAGTGACGACAACCAGCCAAGGGCGGACGCGTCGACGCCGACGACCTCGACACCGTCAGCAACGCCCAGCTGGTCGATCCCCAACCCGGCGCGCAGCAGCTCCCGGGCAGTCGCCTCGGCACGGGTGCCGACACTGTCCAGCAGATCGCCGACGCGGCTCGGATCGATCTCGACCCACTGGCCCCGCAGGCGAACCAACGACTGCTTCGCGTCGGCAGCTCGAGCCAACGCGGCCAGGTCGCGCCTGGTGAGTCGCTGCTCGCCGAGAGCCACCTCCCAGTCGAAGGCCACGATGGCGTCCATGCCGAGACCGGCACCGCCTCCGGTCGCAACGGACGATGGGGACGAACGCTTCGCCCGAGCTCGCAGTCCCAGCCGCGATCGGTGCGCCCACCACGACGGGAGCAGCACCCCGATGCCGGCGTCTTCGAGCCAAGCAGTCCGATCGCGGAGAAGACGCACGACCGAATCGCCTTCGACCGTCACCCCCGTCGGCAAGGCCTGATCGAGGGCCGGAGCCAGCTCGGGAGCGAGGCGCACCAACCGGCCCAGCGCCGCGAGCGTCTCCTCGATGGCGTTCGTCCCGAACGGTGACTCACCCTGGAGCACGTCCGCCAAGGGGATGACGAGGCTTGGCTCGTCGCGATCTTGGACGAGCAACTCGACAAACCAGTCGTCCGCGCCAACCGGCTCGTGCACCCGAAGACACAGCCGGACCCGGCCGCCGACGACGGTGGCGGACCTGACCCACGCGTCGACGACCTCGGCGAGAGCGCGGACCTTGGCGGGATCAAGCGACGGGGGCAACCACGGATCGGCGGACGCCAACGATCGCATCCAGGCCTCCGCCAACGTCGGTCGGCCAGGGCGTCGCCGGATGAGGGCGACCTTCTCGGCGGCCAACTGGTCGCGGACCATCGCGTCAACTGCCTCCGCGAGCCGGGAGGCCGCCCGGCGTTGTGCATCCGCCGACCCGTCAGGGACCAACCTGGCAACGAGCGCGCGCTGCGATGCGGCGGGCGCAGGCCACCACCACGAGCGACTCCGCCCATCGCCTTCGACGGAGAGGCCCGGCAGGACTCGGCCACTCGTCACGAGCGCTTTGGCGACGAGGGCGACAGTGTCGTCCGCAGGCTCGGCGGAAGGAGATTTTGGGTGGGCGCGGACCACAGCCGATCATCATGGCAGCGTCACCCTGCGACGTTGTGCACCTGGACGACGAGCATCCGGACGACGACGCGCA
>DASQTR010000447.1:0-16179 GCA_035641795.1 Ilumatobacter sp. | reverse complement strand
GCCAGGCTGGCGGCGCGTGTCGACGCTGCCGAGCTCGAGCGGCTGACGGCAGGTGTGCTCGGCACGATCGACGAGGTGTCGAACAACCGATGGGACGCGGCCGTCAAGCGCGCCGCCGCTCAGCCGGGGCGGATCCGGCCGGAGAAGATCAAGGCGCTCACCGACTCGTTCGCGCGGGAGGTGGGCGCCGCCGGCGCGGCGGCCGGCGTGGTCGCCTCGTCTCCGGCCTTCGGCACCACCGCCACGCTGCTGACTGCCACCGCCGAGCTCGGCTGGTTCACGGCCCGCGCCGGTGACCTGATTCTCACCATCGCCGCGCTGCACGGCCGCCCCGACCCCACCGTCGACGAGCGGCGCGCATGGCTGCTGGCAGTGCTGATCTACGGCGGCTCGGCGCGTGACGAGTTCACACGAGCTGTGAACGAGGCGTCGACCGGCATGGTCCCGGTCGGTCCCGAGAGACGCTTGCCGGTGGGGGCCATACAGCTCGCCAACCGCGTCATGAGCAAGGCCCTGTTCCGCAAGTACGGCGCACGCCGCGGCCTCGCGGCCGTCGGTCGCATGATTCCGCTCGGCATCGGTGCCGTGATCGGCGCCACTGCGAACTATGCCGCGATTCATTCCCTTGCCCGCAACGCCGACGAGTTCTTCTCCCGCCTGCCGTACTCGGCGATCGACGCTGATTCCACGGACGTAACGGGACGGGCCGTCACCCTGTGACCACATAACAGGGGTAGCGTCGAAGGGTCATGCTGCTCGAGCGCATCAACGACCCGGCCGACCTGCGCGGTCTGACGTACGACCAGCTAGACGAGCTCGCCGGCGAGATCCGCGACGTGATCGTCGACGCGGTGGCCGAGAACGCCGGGCACCTCGGATCGAATCTCGGCGCGGTCGAGCTGTCGCTGGCGCTGCATCGGGTGTTCGAGTCGCCGACCGACGCGATCCTGTGGGACACCGGCCATCAGGCGTACGTGCACAAGATCCTCACCGGGCGCCGCCATCAGTTCGCGCAGCTGCGCAAGGCGGACGGCATGTCGGGCTACCCGAGCCGCGAGGAGAGCCGGCACGACTTCGTCGAGAACAGCCACGCGTCGACGATCCTCAGTTACGCATACGGGATGGCGGTCGCCCGCGATGCCGGTGTCGATCACCACCGCCACATCGTCGCTGTGATCGGCGACGGGGCGATGACGGGCGGCATGGCGTACGAGGCGCTCAACAACCTTGGCCACAACCGGCGTCGCGTGATCATCGTGCTCAACGACAACGGCCGGAGCTACGCGCCGACCGTGTCGAACCTCTCCGCCAACTGGCAGGGCCGCGACGAGCGCGCCGGTCATCCCAGCCTGCCCGACCGCGTCACCGGCAAGCTGTCGAGCGCGCTCACCGACATCCGCCTCAACCCGGTCTACGTCCGGCGCCAGCGCAGGCTGGAGGACTTCTTGCAGCACCTTCCCGGCGTCGGCCCGCACGCCGAGCGGGCGGTGGAGGCGTTCAAGGCCGGCGTACGCGAGTTTCTCCAGCCGCCGTCCTTCTTCGAGGCGCTCGGCGTGCGCTACACGGGCCCGATCGACGGCCACAACATCGCCGAGCTGGAAGAGGCGTTGCGCAACGCCGAGGAGCTCTCGGTCGAGGGACCGATCGTCGTCCACGTGCTGACACAGAAGGGCCGTGGCTACCCGCCCGCCGAGGACGACGACGAGAAGCACCTCCACGACCCGCCCGTGTTCGATCCGCTGCAGGGCCCGCCCAAGGCGGTGCCGACGGGATACACGCAGGCGTTCGCGGAGGCGGTGATCAAGGCCGCCGAGCTCGATCCGCGCATCGTCGCCATCACGGCCGCCATGCCCGGACCGACGGGTTTGATCCCGTTCCAGCAACATTTTCCCGATCGCTTCTTCGACGTCGGCATCGCCGAGCAACACGCCGTCACCGCCGCCGCCGGCATGGCGATGTGCGGCCTGCGACCTGTGGTCGCGATCTACTCGACCTTCCTCAACCGCGCGTGGGACCAGGTCGTGTACGACGTCGCGCTGCACCGGCTCCCGGTGATCTTCGCGCTCGACCGCGCCGGCATCACCGGCCCTGACGGACCCTCGCACCACGGCGTGTACGACATGGCGATGCTGTCACGTGTTCCCGGCATGCGAGTGTTGGCACCGTCCAGCGCGCAGGAGCTGCAGCAGATGATGCTCGACGCGCTCACCCTTGCCGACGACGGCCCTGTCGCGATCCGCTATCCCCGCGGTGCGGCGCGGCAGGTCGCCGAGCTCGATGTCGGCTCCGGACTGTCCGCGCGGCGAATCACCCCCGGCGACGGCGGCGTGTGCCTGCTCGCGATCGGCAAGTTGGTCGAAGCCGCCGGGAAGGCCGCCGACCGGCTGGCTGAGCGCGGCACCGCGGTCGAGTTGTGGGACGTGCGGTCCTGCGTGCCGCTCGACAGCGAGATGATCGCCGCCGCCTCCCGCCACGAACTGGTGGTCACGGTCGAGGACGGCGTGCGCGACGGCGGCATCGGCATGGCGATCGCCGATCGGGTGTGGTCGACCGCGCCCGGCACGCGTGTCGTGTCGCTCGGGCTGCCGTGCCGCTTCATCCCCCATGGCGAAGCGCATCACATCATGGCTCGGCTGGGGCTCGACGCGGACGGCATCGAGCGCACGATCCGCGAACACCTGACGTAGCACGCCGCCATGGCCGACGATCTCCGACGTGAGCTCGACCTCGCGCTCGAGCTCGCCGACGTCGCGGACGCCTTCACGCTCCCGCGCTTCGAGCAACAGGACTTCGCGCTCGGTTGGAAGGACGACCGCACCGAGGTGACCGAGGCCGATCGCGGCACCGAGTCGCTGCTCGCCGAACGCATCCTCCACGCGCGTCCGGAGCACGCACTGTTCGGCGAGGAGCACGGGACACAGGGCCCGCCGGACGCGGAGTGGCGCTGGGTGATCGATCCGATCGACGGCACGTCGGGCTTCGTGCGCGGCATCCCCGTGTGGGCGACGCTGATCGCGCTGACTCACCGCGAACGCGGCGCAATGGTGGGCGTCGTGTCGGCACCCGCCATCGCTCGCCGCTGGTGGGCCGCCCAGGGACTCGGGTCGTTCGCCGGAGAGCGGCCCTGCCGCGTGAGCGACATCGCCGATCTCGCCGATGCGCAGCTGTGCGTGACCTTCAGCCCTGGTTGGGAGGAACTCGGTCTCATGCAGCAGCTGGTCTCCCTTCTGGGTTGCGCTCGACGGGCGCGCGGTTTCGGCGACTTCTGGCAGCACTGCCTGGTGGCCGAGGGGGCTGTCGACGTTGCCATCGACGCCGTCGGGCTGAAGCCATACGACCTCGCCGCCGTGCAGGTGATCGTCGAGGAGGCGGGCGGCACCTTCACCGATCGAGACGGCGTCGCCACGTACGAGCACGACACGGCGATCAGCACCAACGGTCTGCTGCATGCGACCGTGTTGGACGCGCTTCGAAAGCCGAATACGTGAACCGAATGCACGAACCTCTGGCGCAATATCTGCGCAGGAGGCTCACGCATTCGGGGGCTACGGTTGCGGGGGATGGCGACACCGTTCCAGATCACGGTCGACTGTGTCGACGCTGACGGAATGTGCCGGTTCTGGTCGGTCGCGCTCGGTTACGTGGAGGAGCCGCCACCCGCCGGCTATCTCTCGTGGGAGGACTTCCTGCGCGCCAACGACATCACGGTCCCGCCTGCCGGCTCCATCGGCGCCATCGTCGACCCCGACGGTGTCGGCCCGCGCGTGCTGTTCCTCCGCGTGCCGGAGCGGAAATGCGTGAAGAACCGGCTTCATTTCGATCTGCGCGGCGGTAAGAGCGACCAAGCGCGGGAGGCCAAGATCGCGGAGCTGACGCAAGCCGGCGCGACGCCTGTCCGGCGCGTCGAGGAGAACGGTCAGTGGTGGATGGTGATGGGCGACCCGGAAGGAAATGAGTTCTGTGTCACGTGACGAGCATCCTCTGAAGCCGGCGAGTACGGCGATCACCGCCGGACGGGGGGCGAGCGGATCGTCGCTCGCCCCGGCCCTGTGGGGGTCGAGCGTCTGGCAGTCGACCTGCATGGACGACGCCAATCAGCGCGCTACGTCGCTGCGCCCTGGTCAGTTCTACGGGCGATACGCGAACCCGACGGTGCGCTCGTTCGAAGAGGCGATCGCCGAGCTGGAGGGGGCGGAAGACGCGATGGCGTTCGCATCGGGGATGGGCGCGATCGCGACGACCGTGCTCACGCTGTGCTCCGCGGGCGATCACGTCGTGGCCCCGCGCCAGCTCTACGCCGGCACGTTGGCCTTCCTCCAGGGCCACTGCTCGCGTTTCGGGATCGAGACGACGGTCGTCGACGGCACGAGTGCGGGCGCGTTCGCGGCAGCGGTGCAACCGGGTCGGACCACGCTCGTGCTGGCCGAGACGCCTTCCAACCCGCGCCTCGAGTTGTGCGACCTCGATGAGATCGGGGCGATCGCTGGCGCGTTCACGGTCGTCGACTCGACGTTCGCGACGCCGCTCGGCCAACAGCCTTTGGCCCACGGCGTCGACCTCGTGCTGCACTCGGCCACGAAGGGCATCGCCGGCCACAACGACGCCACGCTCGGCGTCGTCGCCGGCGAGCGCGAGCTGCTGGAGGCGATCTGGAGCTACGGCGTGTTGCACGGTGCGACGGCGTCACCGTTCGACGCGCTCAACGCGCTGCGCGGCGTGCGGACGCTTGCAGTGCGCACCGCCCACCAGGCGGCGACAGCGCAACGGTTGGCCGAATGGCTCGAGCAACATCCTGCGGTGACGGCCGTGCACTATCCGGGTCTCGCCTCGCACCCGCAGCACGATCTGGCCAAGCGCCAGATGCGTCACTTCGGCACCGTTCTCGCGTTCGATCTCGCCGGCGGCGAGGAGGCAGTGCGGCGTCTGTTCGACATGATGCAGCTGGCACGCTGCGCGACGTCCCTCGGCGGACCCGAAACACTCGTCTGCCACCCGATGACGACAACCCACGTCAGCCTCACGCCCGAGGAGCAAGCGGTCGCGGGGGTGACGCCGGGATTGGTGCGTATGTCGGTCGGTCTCGAAGATCCAGACGACCTCGTCGCCGACCTCCAGCGCGCGCTCGCCTAGCCGGGTCACCAGTTCGCGTTAGCGGAGAACCGCTGGCATCCTGGCCGGCGCATGTGGGAGCTGATCGCGACGACCGCCTCGGCGTTCGGCCTCGTGTTCCTGGCCGAGCTCGGCGACAAGACGCAGTTGCTGGCGATGGGCTTCGGTGCCCGTTACCCGATGCGCACCGTGCTGCTCGGACTCACCCTGGGGTTCGCCGCGGCCGGTGCGGTCGCGGCCGTGGTCGGCGGGGTGCTCGGTGCAGCGCTGCCCGAACAGCCGATCGCGATCGTCGGCGGGATCCTCTTCCTGGCGTTCGCGCTGCTGGCGCTCCGGGGACTGGGCCGCGGCGCTGACGCTGTCGACGACGAGATGGAGCACGTCGTCCACACGCGCAACGTCGTCCTCTCGATCGCGTTGACGATCGTGCTCGGCGAGCTCGGCGACAAGACGCAGCTGACCACCGCGACACTCGCGGCGCGCTCGAACCCGATCGCGGTGTGGATCGGCGCCACCGGCGGTGAGGTGCTGGCGGCATCGATCGGCGCGTTGTTCGGGTCGCGGCTGGGCGCCCATCTCAACCCCGACGCGGTCAAGATCGCTTCCGCGGTGCTGTTCGCACTCTTCGGCGTGCTCTTGCTCGTTTCCGCGTGACGCCGGCAGCCCGAATCAGCGCAGTCGCACATCGGTCAAAGCATGCGGTGCAGCAGGCGGTCGCGATCGAGCAGCTGATGCTTCAGCACGAGCCCGACGTGGAGCACGATCACCACGAAGAAGACGATGTGGCTGACGACGTGTGGCGTGCGTGCATCGTCGTCGTCGGCGAGGATCAACCACAGTCCAGTCAGTGGGATCGCGAACATGAGTACATAGAGGGCGCGCTCGGTCCAGTGCGCGAACGTGCGCTCGCCGTGCGTGAGCGTCTCCGCCCACGGCGGGAGCCCGGTCGTCAAACGCCATGCCACCCGGATCACCGCCAGCACGAGGATCGCGCTGCCCAGGACCACGTGGGTCGTGAGCAGGTCGTCGCTGCCGAACGGGTCGTAGCCACCGCCTTGTCCGCGGCCGCGTCCGGATCCCTCGCCGCGTCCGCGCCCCCGCCCGCGTCCGCTCTCCCCGGCGTCCATCGTGTAACCGATGACGAATTGAGACAGGATCGCCAGCACCATCGCCCAATGGAGCGTCTTGGTGACCAGTCCATAGCCGTGAGTGCCGTTGCGCAGCGATCGGCGTGGGGCGTCGGCCACGTGCGAACGGTACCGTCGCGACCCGACGTCATGGTGGGTTGACGACGTCTAACGTCTGCCACCGATGAGCGACGGTCTCCCGGTCACGGCAGGGGCGGCGATCTTCCGGCGCCTGCACCGACTCGGCATCGATCGGGTATTCGTCAACTCGGGCACCGACTTCCCGCCGATCATCGAAGGACTGGCGGAGGGCGAGGCGCAGGGCGCTTCACTGCCGCTGTCGATTGTCGTGCCGCACGAGCACGTGGCGATGTCGATGGCGCATGGCCACTTCTTCGCCACCGGCCGGCCGGCGGCGGTGATCCTGCACACCAACGTCGGACTCGCCAACGGCGCGATCGGGGCCATCAACGCCGCCACCGACCACGTGCCGATGATCCTCATGTCGGGACGCACGCCGGCGACCGAGGAGGGACGCTTCGGGTCACGCACTGTGCCGATCGGGTGGGGCCAGGAGATGCGCGACCAGGCGGCGCTGGTCCGCGAGGCGTGCAAGTGGGAGTACGAGGTGCGCTTCCCCGAGCAGTTACCAGAGCTGCTCGATCGCGCCTACGCCATCGCCATGAGCACGCCGAAGGGACCGGTGTACCTCAGCCTTCCGCGCGAGGTGTTGTGCGAGCCGTGCCCGGCGGAAGCGCTCGACGCGCCACCGGCGATGGCGCCCGCCGTGCTCGCCGCCAACCCGGACCATCTTGGCCGCGCGGCAGAACTGCTCGTTCAGGCGGAGCGACCGCTGATCATCGCCCAACGTGGTGCCGGCACCCAGGAGGGCTTCGCGGCCCTGGCCGAGATTGCGGAGCACTGGTCGATCCCGGTATGCCAGTGGTGGGCCGTCGCGACCGCGATCTCGGCCGAGCACCCCATGTATGTCGGTCAAGACCCGAGCCCATGGCTCGCCGACGCCGACGTCGTATTGGTCGTCGACAGCCTCGCCCCGTGGATGCCCGACGTGCACCACCTCCGTGACGACTGCCGCGTGATCCAGCTGGGACCGAACCCGCTGTACAGCCGATTCCCCGTGCGCAACTTCCGCTCCGACGTGTCGATCGCCACCGAAACGGGGTCCGGTCTCGTGGCGCTGGCGGCGGCGATGAGCAAGTACAGCGGGACAACGAAGGTGGATGGGCGGCGGGCTTCGATCGACGCCTACAACGCCAAGCGACGCGAGCCCATCGACCGATCGATCATCACCAAAGCGTCGGTGGCCGCGGTGATCGGCACCGCGATCCGCGGCCGGCGAGCCACGGTGATCTCCGAGCTCGGCGCGACGCTCGACGAGCTCGGCCTCACCGACCACGACTCGTGGCGACAGGAGCCGCACTCCGGCGGACTCGGCTGGGGGCTGCCGTGCGCGCTCGGCATCAAGCTCGCAGACCCCGACCGCTTGGTCGTGGCAACGATGGGCGACGGGTCGTATCTGTTCGCCAACCCGGTGGCCGCCCACCACGTCGCCGAAGTGCACGGCATCGCCGTCCTCACCGTGATCCTCAACAACAGCGGATATGGCGCGGTGCAGCAGTCGGTGACCGGCCTGTATCCCACCGGCTACGCGGCCAAAGCCGACGTCATGCCGCTCACTTCGCTCTCGCCCAGTCCCGACTACAGACTCGTCGCGGAGTCGTGCCGAGCGTGGGCGGAGACCGTTACTCGACCGGACGAACTCGGCGGCGCGCTACAGCGCGCGATCGAACAGGTCGACGCCGGCCGGCAGTCCGTGCTCGACGTCCACATCGTCTGACATCACCCGGCCAGGAGCGCAGCATGCCGAAGACCGTCCTCATCACCGGCGCCGGGAGCGGCTTCGGCCGCGGCGCGGGCGTGGCGCTCGCTGCTCGCGGCCACACCGTCATCGCCACCGTCGAGACAGCCGAGCAGGCAGCCGAGCTCGGCGCCGCCCATCCGGAACTCACAGTCGCGAAGCTCGACGTCACCGACCCAGCCGACCTGCCGGTCGTAGATCAGTGGGACCTCGATGTCTTCGTCGCCAACGCCGGGCTCGGTCAGACAGGCCCGCTCAGCGTCATCCCGCTCGAGCGCGTGCGCCGCGTGTTCGAGGTCAACGTGTTCGGCGCGCTGGCGGTCGTGCAGCGAGTTGCGCAGGCGATGCGCCGGAAACGATCGGGTCGGATCCTGCTCGTTTCGTCGATCGCCGGCGTGCGCGCCGGGTCCGGATCCGGTCCGTACTCGATGACCAAGCACGCGATGCAGGCGATGGGTGGCGTGCTCCGCAACGAGTTGGCGCCTTTCGGCGTCGACGTGGCCCTGATCAATCCGGGTCCGTATGCAACGGGCTTCAACGACCGGATGGCGAACGACCCCGGCGACTGGTTCGACGAGGCCACTGCGGCGCCCGAGGACGTGGCGATCATGGAAAGCCTCCGCAACCGGATCACGGTCGGGCAGATGCATCCCGACGAGGTAGTCGACCGCTATGTCGAGCTGGTCGAGGCGGAGACCACCGAGCTCCTCAACTTCATCCCGCCTGACATCATCGAAAGGTTGGCCAAGCGATGACGTTCGATGTCGAACAGGTCATGTCCGAGCTGACGCTGGAGGAGAAGGCGGCGCTCGTGTCGGGTGGAGACCTGTGGCACACGGTGGCGATCGAGCGACTCGGGGTGCCGGCGATCATGTGTTCCGATGGCCCACATGGTTTGCGCGCCCAGCTGGAGGGACAGGATCACGGCGGCCTGCTCGCCAGCGTGCCCGCCACCTGCTTCCCCACCGCTTCCGCGATCGCCTCGTCGTGGGACGTCGAGCTCATCCGCGAGATCGGCGCTGCAATCGCTCACGAGGCGCGCCACTGGAACGTGTCGGTCGTGCTCGGCCCCGGCATCAACATGAAGCGCTCGCCGCTTTGCGGGCGCAACTTCGAGTATCTCTCCGAAGATCCATACCTCGCCGGTGAGCTCGGCCTGGCGGTCGTCGAGGGCGTGCAGTCGGGAGGTGTCGGGACGTCGGTCAAGCACTTCGCCGCCAACAATCAGGAGGACGACCGCCTACGCGTCAGCTCCGACGTCGACGAGCGGACCTTGCGCGAGATCTACCTGCCGGCGTTCGAGCGGATCGTCAAGGCGGGCGCGCCCTGGACCGTGATGTGCGGATACAACAAGCTCAACGGGGTCTACTGCTCCGAGCACCACTGGTTGCTGACGGACGTGTTGCGCGACGAGTGGGGGTGGGACGGCGTGGTCGTCAGCGATTGGGGTGCGGTGCACGACCGCGTTGCCGCGCTACGCGGCGGTCTCGACTGGGAGATGCCGCCCGACCTCGAGCGCAGCCCGGCCGCGGTCGAGGAGGCGATTCTTTCGGGTGCGCTCGAGCCCGGGGTGCTCGACGCGAGCGTGCGACGCATGCTGTCGCTCATCGCACGCGGCGCGGCAGTGCACGAGACCGACGACGAGCCCGACCTCGACGTCCACCATGCGCTGGCGCGGCGGGCAGCCGCGGCGTCGATCGTGCTGCTGAAGAACGACGGCAACGTGTTGCCGCTCGCGGCCGAGGGTTCCGTGGCGGTGATCGGCGAGTTCGCCCGCACGCCGCGCTTCCAGGGCGCGGGGAGCTCGCAAGTCAACCCGACGCGGATCGACGTGCTCGTCGACGAGTTGACGACGTTGCTCGGCGAGCATCGCGTGACGTTCGCTGCCGGTTACGGCATCGAGGACACGTCGAACGACGATGCCCTGCTCGGCGAGGCGGTTGGGCTGGCGCGCGACGCCGGGGTCGTCGTGTGTGTGCTCGGGCTGCCGGCCGCGTACGAGTCGGAGGGATACGACCGGACCCACATCGAGCTTCCGACCAACCAGACGCAACTGCTCACCGCCCTACTCGGCGCGAACCCGAACATCGTCGTGGTGCTCGTCAACGGCTCGGTCGTGCGGGTGTCCGACTGGGCGGACAGCGTCCCGGCGATCCTCGAGTGCTGGCTGGGCGGGCAGGCGGCGGGCGGCGCGATCGCCGAGGTGCTGACCGGCGTTGCCGAACCCGGCGGACGACTGGCGGAGACGATCCCGGTTCGGCTGAGCGACGTTCCGTCGACGCTCAACTTCCCAGGCGACTCCCAACACGTCCGCTACGGCGAAGGTCTGTTCATCGGCTACCGCGCCCACGACCGGCTCGAGCAACAGGTGACGTTCCCGTTCGGTCACGGCCTTTCGTACACGACGTTCGGGGTAGGCGACCTTGCGGTGCATCAGAGCGGCCGCGTCCAAGATGGTGATCTCGCCGCAACCGTTTCCGTCACGGTCACCAATACCGGCAACCGGCTGGGGTCACAAGTCGTGCAGGTCTACGTCGGCGACAACACCTCGTCCGTCGTCAGGCCGGCGCGCGAGCTGAAGGGCTTCGCCAAGGTTCACCTCGGCCCCGGAGACTCAGAGCGCGTGTCGATCGACCTCGCCCAGCGGGCGTTCTCGTTCTGGTCGGAGCGTCACCGGCGCTGGCTCGTCGAAGCGGGCGATTTCACGATCTTCGTCGGAACCAGCTCGCGGGACCTGCCGCTGTCGCAGCTGATCATGGTGGACGCGCCCTCGCTCGCCGAGCCGCTGACGCGCATGTCGACGCTCCACGAATGGCGCGCCGACCCGATCGGGCGTGCGCTCCTCGACGAGTCGTTCCGGAACCATCCGGCGTTCGGCAACGAACATTTCGTGATGGTGATCGGCACGATGCCGATGGACACGCTCGCCAACTTCGGCTTCGGCCTCACGCACCGCCAGCTCGACGGGCTGGTCGAACAGTGGCAGGCGCGTTCCGTTACACCGTGATCTTCGTGAATCTCCACCCGAACGTCGAGTGGGCGGGCTCCCGTAGGCTGGTCGCCCGGTATGAGCACCACTGAGCAGGCAACCGACACCACGACCGACACCCCTCCGTTGAGGTACACGGCTGCCCTCGCCCATGACATCGAGACCCGCTGGCAGGACTGGTGGGATGAACACCACACCTTCGAGACGCCCAACCCCTGTGGCCTGCTGGGCGATCCCGAACTGGCGGCGGAGCGCGGCAAGAAGCTGTACGTGCTGGACATGTTCCCTTACCCCTCGGGCAGCGGCCTGCACGTGGGGCATCCGCTCGGGTTCATCGGCACCGACGTCTACGCCCGCTTCAAGCGCATGACGCGCCACAACGTGCTGCACACGATGGGATTCGACGCCTTCGGACTGCCGGCAGAGCAGTACGCGGTCGAGACCGGCCAGCATCCGCGCGTCACCACCGATCAAAACGTGGCGACGTACCGTCGACAGCTGCGCCGGTTGGGACTGGGGCACGACCCGCGCCGCAGCGTGTCGACAACCGACCCGTCGTACTACCGCTGGACGCAGTGGATCTTCATCCAGATCTTCGAGGCCTGGTACGACACCGAGCAAGACCGGGCGCGCCCGATCAGCGAGCTGGTGACCGAGCTCGAGTCGGGAAGCCGGGCGACGCCCGATGGTCGCGCCTGGCGCGAGCTGAGCGACCAGGAGCGGACCGATCTGATCGACTCCAACCGGCTGGCGTATGTCAGCGATGCGCCGGTCAACTGGTGCCCCGGGCTGGGCACCGTCGTGGCGAATGAGGAAGTGACGGCCGACGGCCGCTCGGACCGCGGCAACTTCCCGGTCTTCAAACGCAACATGCGGCAATGGATGATGCGCATCACCGCCTACGCCGACCGCCTGATCGAGGATCTCGACCTTCTCGACTGGTCCGACGCGATCAAGACCATGCAGCGCAACTGGATCGGCCGCAGTCCCGGCGCATGGGTCAACTTCCCCAGCCCGGCTGGTGAGATCCTCGTCTTCACGACACGACCAGACACGCTGTTCGGGGCCACGTTCATGGTGCTCGCACCGGAGCACCCGTTCGTCGACACGCTGACCACACCGGAGCACGCCGACACGGTCGCCGACTACCGGCGCCAAGCTGCGGCCAAGAAGGACGTCGACCGCCAGGACGAGAACCGCGAGAAGACGGGCGTTTTCACCGGCTCGTATGCGGTGAACCCCGTCAACGGCGAGCAGATCCCGGTGTGGATCGCCGACTACGTGTTGATGGGCTACGGCAGCGGCGCCATCATGGCGGTGCCCTGCGGCGACCAGCGCGACTTCGAGTTCGCCCGCAAGTTCGGGCTCTCGACCCCTCCCATCCAGATGCCGCCAGCCGCGTGGTTTGCCGCTCAGGGGATCGAGCCGTCGCTCGACACGTCGACGTGGCCGTGCGCGTTCGTGGGGGACGCGCCGTACGTGAACTCGTCGAACGACGGCCTCGATCTCGACGGCATCGACAACAAGGCGGAAGGTGTCGCCCTCACCAACACGTGGCTCGAGCAGCACGCCGCCGGCGAGGCGACCATCACCTACAAGTTGCGCGACTGGCTGTTCAGCCGCCAGCGCTACTGGGGCGAACCGTTCCCGATCGTCTACGACCTCGACGGCAACCCCCACGCCTTGCCCGACGAGATGCTTCCGGTCGAACTGCCCGAGACCGAATCGTTCTCACCGCGCACGTTCGATCCCGATGACGAATTCTCCAACCCCGAGAGTCCGCTCGACCGGCTCACAGATTGGGTCGATGTCACGCTCGATCTCGGCGACGGTCCGCAGCCCTACCGGCGGGACACCAACGTGATGCCGCAATGGGCCGGCTCCTGCTGGTACCAGCTCCGCTACCTCGACCCCACGAACCCTGACGTGTTCGTCGACCCAGCCGTCGAGGCGTACTGGACCGGCCCGCGCACCGACGTGCGCCCCGACCATCCAGGGGGCGTCGACCTGTACGTCGGCGGCGTCGAGCACGCCGTGCTGCACCTGCTCTACGCCCGGTTCTGGCACAAGGTGCTGTACGACCTCGGCCATCTCTCGTCGAAGGAGCCGTACGCCCGCCTGTTCAACCAGGGCTACGTGCTCGCCGCCGCGTACAAGGATCCGCGCGAGATGTACGTCGATGCGCTCGCGGTCGAGGAGCGCGACGGCAAGTACTTCTGCGAGGGCGAGCCCGTGACCCGCGAGATGGGCAAGATGGGCAAAAGCCTGAAGAACGGCGTGTCGCCCGACGTGATGTACGAGTCGTACGGCGCTGACACGTTGCGGCTGTACCTGATGGCCACAGGGCCGATGGACGCCTCACGTCCGTGGGAGACCCGCGACGTGATCGGCATGTACCGGTTCCTGCAACGGCTGTGGCGCAACATCGTCGACGAGCAGACCGGTGAGTCGATCATCGTCGACGCGCCACTGGACGTCGAGACCACCAGGCTGATGCACCGCACGATCGACGTCGTGCGCACCGAGATGGACGCGCTGCGGTTCAACACCGCGATCGCCAAGCTGATCGAGCTCAACAACGCCGTGACCAAGCTCGACGCCTCGTCCCGGGAGGTCGCCGAAACGTTGGTGCTGATGGTTGCGCCGCTCGCCCCGCACGTGGCCGAGGAACTGTGGCGAAAGCTCGGTCGCGACGGCACCGTCACCTACGCCGATTTCCCGGTCGCCGACCCGCAGTACCTGGTCGACCAGACGATCGAGTACCCCGTTCAGATCAACGGCAAGGTGCGCAGCCATGTCGTCGTGCCGTCCGACGCCGATCAAGCGGCGGTGCAGGCCGCCGCGCTGGCGGACGAAAAGGTGATTGCGAACCTCGACGGGGCGACGCCCAGAAAAGTGATCTTCATTCCGGGCCGAATGCTGAACATCGTTATCTGAAAACCGCCTGCTTGCCGGCTTGCGGTAGAGACTTCAGCCCCTAGCGACAAAGATCAGCGGTGCGCGATACTGCGTGCAGGTCCGTGAGGTGCCAACGGGGAATCAGACCCACGACGCCGCTGCGAGCGGCGAGCGTGGCTCCCGATCCCGAAACCGTCCCAGGTCGATTGGACACACCTCACGGACCTGCTTCGCTCCCGCCGGCGAGGAGCGCGACGCGAGTCGTTCGGATCCTGACGTGCGGTTCGACCCCTACGTGGGGTAATACCGGCATATGGCAGATTCGGCCCAGGCGGCGCGATTGCACTGTGTCGAGTGCTCCGCCCCACTCGGTCCCGACGCCGCGTTCTGCAGCGAGTGCGGCACCTCGACAGCGATGCAGCAGCCGGCGACTCCCGCGCTCCCGGGCTTCGAGATCATCCGGACGCTCGGCGTAGGCGGCGCCGCGCATGTGTATCTTGCCCGGCAGGAGTCGCTCGACCGCATGGTCGCAGTCAAGGTCTTGCGTCCTGGTGCCGGCGACGACGACGCAACGTTTCGCGACTTCCGGCGTGAGGCGCGCACCATCAGTCGACTGACAGGTCATCCCAATGTCGTCACGGTGTATTCCGCCGGTCGGACCGACTCGGGGCAGCCCTTTCTCGTCACCGAGTACATGGATCGGGGCTCGCTCGACGACGTCGTCGGTGCCGCGGGCCGTCTGCCACCTGCGACGGTCGCATGGATCGGCGCCGGCGTGGCCGACGCGTTGATCGCCGCCCACGCACTCGGGATCCACCATCGCGACGTGAAGCCGGGCAACGTGCTGCTCTCCAGCGACGGTCGCGTCAAGCTCGCCGACTTCGGGATCGCCCGGTTGCTGAGCGGTCAGTCGGTCACGACGACCGACGTCTTCGCATTCACGCCAGAGCACGTTGCGCCTGAGATGCTGCGCCGTGAGCCGGACGGGCCCTGGAGTGATGTCTACGGACTGGCGTCGACGCTTGCGACGGCGCTGCTCGGCGCCCCGCCAGTCCGTCGCATGCCGGAGGAACGAGTCGACGCGTACCTGGTCAGGAAGCTCACGGCACCGGCACCGCCGTTGCCCGGCGTGCCGGACGACCTGGCGCGATCGATCACGCGGGCGCTCGATCCGGAGCCAGCTCGCCGGCCGACGATGTCGCAGTTCCGTGACGAGCTGGCCGCCGTCGCGAGGCGATCGGGTTCGGCCCCTCCACGACAGTCGATCGCGACCGCGGCGAGCGGCACTCCGGGTGTCGCCAAGTCGACGACGCCCGCAGCGATTGCGCCGCGCTCGCTCGCCGTGGGACGGGCCGATGGCACGCATGGCGAGCGCGGCCCGAGCCGGCGAGTGGCGCTGCTGACGGTCCTGATGCTCGTCGCTCTCGCGGTCGTGATCGCGGCCGTTGCGCGGTCCGAACGTAATGGTGGCGACGCGTCGCAAGCGCCGCCCGCGACCGCCATTTCGCCGACCTCGGTCCTGTCCGAGGTCACCACGACGCAGGCGCAGTCGACGCCTGCAAGCACGGTGGCCCCCGACGTGGCGACGACTAGTGCAACGAGCGCACCGCCAGTGGTTCCGGCTCCGACTACCGCGGCGACGACGGCACCGCCGACGGCAGCGCCGACGACGCGAACACCGACGACGACGCGAGCACCCACGACGACATCACCGACGACCGTTCCGCCGGCTGCCGGCGAGGCGCTGTCGGAGCGCGAGGCCGAAGTGTTCTTGGGCGACTACTACGCGGCAGTCGAAGGAGGTGACTACCAGACCTCGTGGGCGCAGCTGACGCCAGAGTTCCAGAGCGGCAAGGCGAGGTCATTCGAGTACTACGTCGACTTCTGGAACGACAATGAGATCGAACTGCGCAGGGTGCGGGTGATCGAGTCGAGCGACGACGAAGCGCGCATTCGCGCCGACCTGCGCTGGAACGATAGTGGTCCGTGGATCACCGACGAGTTCCAACTGGTACGGCAGGACGGCCGATGGCTGATCGCCGACCAGGATTCCGTGGACTGAGCGCACGAATGAGCAGGAAGCCGGCCGTGGCACGCCTGCGGGGCGTTCGGCACCTGTAAATGGCACGTGTGGACGGCGCGGACATCGGGTACGTCAGAGATCGGCTGATTCAAGG
>DASQTR010000446.1:0-21893 GCA_035641795.1 Ilumatobacter sp. | reverse complement strand
GCCGTACATATCCTGTAGGAACGCCAGGTCGGCGGCGAACAGGCCTTCGACCTCGCGCACGCCGACCGTCGGCAGACCGCCGAGCTCGGTGATGACGCGCGCGAGCACCAGGATCGTGATGTACGGATCGTCGGGTCCGTCGATCGACCGGTCCCGCAGCGGTTCGATCTCGTCGCGCGCGGTGGCGAGACGCATCACGCCGTGCCGGTGCAGGATGCCGTCGGGACCGACGTAGCCCTTCGGCAGCGTGAATTCGAACTCGGTGCGCAGCCCGGTCATCGTCAGGGCTTCACCCAATCGATGAACTCGTGCTGGATCGTCATCTCTTCGACCATCACGTCGTCGCTCCCGGAGCTGAGATCGGACACGGACACCTTGGAGGGCCAGCAGCCCTCCAGGTTGAAGCGCGCCGACTCGGTCTGCTGTCGGTCGTAGATGACGATCGACGCTGTCTTGTACGGGGTCGCCTTCTGGGCGTCGACGACCTCCTTGAACCAATCGTGGATCGCCTTGTTGGTCGTGAACCCGCGCTTCAGGACGACCTCGCTGTACTTCGGCTTGCCCGGCCGCTTGCGCTCGATCACCTTCTTGCCGTTGGTCTCCTTGAAGGTCGTGACGTCGAACTCGACGCTGAGCCCGCTGCAACCGGTAAACCAGCCAAGGGTCAGCGCGTCGATCTCGAGTGCGAAGAACGAGCCCTGGAAATCGGCGTCATGGGTCTTGGCATCCGTCATCGTGGCCTCCTACTTGTCCCTGATCAGCTCTTCGACGGCGAGCGTGATCTCCTCCGTCATGAGGTCGTCGCTGCCCACGTCGAGGTCGGACGCCGACCACTTCGAGGGCCAGACGTTGTTGAAGGTCCAGCGGCTGAGCTCCTTGCCCGACATGTCGGAGATCACGAGCGAGCCGTTGGTGCGGTAATCGAGCTTCCCGTCGCGTATCGACTTGATCCAGTTCCAGAACTTCTTGTCCGGCGACAGCGCGCGCTTGAGCGTGATGTCCTGGTACTTCGTCGTTCCGGGACGCTTGCGCGTACGGGTGTCGGTGTTGGCCTCTGTCTTCTCGACCACTTCGACCTCGTAGCCGAAACCGCTGGCGTCAGTGAAGAAGCCTTCGATCCCGTTGTCGAGCTTGATGTGGAACCACGAGCCGACCAGCTCGATGTCCTGGACCTGACCTGGTGTGGTCACGGGCATGATGCGTTCCTCCTATGTCGTCCTAGGTCGTCCTGCCGGCTCAGCTCTCGCCCTTGATCTGGGCAATCCGGAAGATCACGAACTCGGCCGGCTTCACGGGCGCGATGCCGACCTCGACGACGACCTTCCCCTGATCGATCGAATCGGGCGGGTTGGTCTCCTCGTCGCACTTGACGTAGAACGCCTGCTCGGCGGTGGCGCCGAACAGCGCCCCGTCGCGCCACAACCCTCTGAGGAAGGCGCCGACCGTGCGCTTCAGTCCTTCCCACAACGCCACGTCGTTCGGCTCGAACACGGCGTAGTGGGTGCCATTCATGATCGTCGTCTCGATCATGTTGAACAGACGCCGCACGTTGATGTACGTCCAGTCGGTGTTGGATGAGAGGGTACGGGCGCCCCACACCCTTATGCCCTGGGCGCCGAACGGCCGGATGCAGTTGATGCCGATCGGGTTGAGGAGGCCCTGCTCAGACTTGGTGATGTTGAGCTCGACGTCGAGCGCTCCCCGCACTACCTCGTTCGCGGGCGCCTTCCAGACTCCGCGTGAGTCGTCAGTGCGTGACCAGATGCCGGCCATGTGCCCCGACGGCGGCACCTTGATCGTGGTGTCGCCGTTGGTGGCGGCCGGGTTGGCGACCTCGATCCACGGGTAGTACAGGGTCGCGAACGGCGAGTCGTACATCGCTTGCGAGGACCGCCAGTCCCTGACGTCCTGTGGTGTCAGGCCGGGCGGGGCGTCGAGGATCGCCATGCGGTTGGCCTGACCTTCGCAGTGGTTGATCAACGACAGCTGCACCGACTTCCACATGCCCAAGTCGATCGTGCCGTCGTCCTGGCGGGCGGCGGTCACAAGGTCGGGCACCATCACCATCGTCACGTCTTCGGCGATCGTCAGACCGCTGATGCCTGTGCGGGCCGACTCGGAACCGTTGAACGCCTTGCCCGGTACAGCCACTGGCGTCGCCGGTGCGGGCTCGATCGCGAACGTTCCGGTGGGAAGCGTCTGCAGGTCCGCCGTCAGTTGAGTCACGTCGACCTTCGTCTCGACCTTGACCTTCTTCGACTTGCCGTTGATCGTCTTGGCGATGCCTCCGAGGGTGACGCCGCTGAAGGTCTCGGGTTCCGCGTTGCGCTCGCTGACGGTGACCTCGAACGACGGGGGAGCGTCGTCTTTGGAGCCGTCAGCCGGTGGCTCGGGCGCGACCGTGACCGTGATGTCGGCGTTCGGCTCGATCGTGGTGAACTCGACAGCCGGACCGAGGGCGCGGTCGCCGGCCATCAGTGCCAGTTGTCCTGGCTGGTCGGAGGGCGTTGTGTTCGGGATACGGACGATGTACGCCATCGACCCCCCGTTGTTGAAGAAGCCGTACACGCTGTGGGGCAGCATCGCGCCCGGCACGAAGCCGCCGTACAGGTTCTCGAACTGGGTCCAGTTCGTCACAAGACGCGGCTTCAATCCATTCGGGTCGTTTGGGTCGCCGATCGGCGACTTTGCGGTGAAGCCGACGAAGGCAGCAACGGCGGTGGCGCCGGCTGACAGCGTCGCGCTCGAGGAGGCGACCTCCTCGACATAGACACCTGGGGTCAAATAAGACGGCAAGTCGATTCCTCCTGGTCGCGCGTGAATTAAAGGAACCGTTTCGTGACGGCGCCCCACACGCATTCCGACGTGAAGACATTGGGGAGTGGGTGACTCGCCGACGTCCACCCGACGCACTGCGCGGTGCGACAGTAGCACCGCGTGGGCGAGCCGTATAGAGATGAACGATGTATTTGCGAGATAACGGTGCGCGGCCCGTCGTCACCCGCGCCGGTTCAGGAAATCTGCTCGCGGAATGCCTGACCCACAACGACCTTGATCACGCCGCCGTACGCGCAAACGCAGATCGACGAATCGGTCAGCGCCGGCTGGTTTGCGATCAACGTCGTCGGCGCTCCGGGTGCCCACGGGGCGGTGGTGACGGGCGTGCAGGTACCGGGCGTGAGCACGCCGAGGGCGGCCGATGTCTGGGCAGCCGTGATCGGGTTCGCCAAGGACGTGCACAAGCCGAACGGCATGATGTTGACGAACGGCTTGTTGTCCATGATGTTCGCCGCAGGCTTGTTCTCGAACAGCACACGGTTCGCGGGCAGCACGTTCAGCACGGACGGAGCCAAGCCGAACGAGCACTGCAACGTCGCGGTTGCCACCACGGGAAGAGGCACTCCTGCAACGTAGCAGCGTCGCTCGACGCCTAACCGATGCAGACCGGGTGCTTGACTGGACGTGTGGGTGACGAGACTGCGTCCGTATCCGACGCGGCATGGGTGGAGTTCGGTCGCGCGCTGCTCGTCGGTGCCCAGGCGTCGGCCGAGGCCGCTGCCGCCACGGTTCATCGCGCAGGCGCGAGGCTGCTGCTCGACGGGCCGTTTGCGGCGCTCGCCTCGAACGCCGGTCTCGACCAGCAGGAGGCTGAGGTCCTGGCGTTGCTCGCCGCCGCCGAAGCATCGTGGCCGATGCAGCGGCTCGTCGGCGAGCTCCAATGCGACCAACGACGGACCCGTCTCTCGCTCGGTTTGCTGACCGTGCTGTTCGGGCCTGATCACCCAGGCCCGTTGACATTGACGCCAGGATCGCGGCTGCGACGGGCGGAGTTGGTGACGGTCGCGGGGGACGCACCATGGGCCGATCAAGAGGTCATGCTGCACCCCACCGTCGTGTGGGCGCTACTGGGCGACGCATCCACAGATCCAGACCTGCCCGTCGACGTGACCTGGGTCGACACGGCCGGGGAGGCCGATGCCGCTCATTCCGGAAACGACACGTTCGTCGTGGTGACCGGTCTCGACCGGAGCCGGCGTCGGGCGCTGGGTGTGGCGGCCGCGCTCGGTCACCGGTTCCTCTGCGTCGGGGACCCGGCGACCGCCGAGGAACGATCGGCGGTCGTGCGCGAGGCCACGATCACGGGACGTGGTCTCCTCGTCGAAATCGACGATCGGATCTCCAGCGAGCTCCGCCGCATGATCGACCATGCAGGACACCTCGTGTGGGTCCTGTCATCGCGTCGCGCACCACCGATCGACGAGCTTCCCGACCGGCCGTGGCGCGAGGTCGAGGCGCCGGCCGGCGACGCCACGTCTGCCGAATGGGCGCAGATCGCCGGTACCGCCGTCGACCCGGTGCACCGCCTGACGCTCGAGCAGCTCGAGCGTGTGGGACGTGCGGCGCGGGCGCTGCACGGCGACGTCGACGCCGCCGTGCGCCGACTGGCCGCGGGGAACCTCGACCAACTGACACGACGGATCCAGCCGACACGCAGCTGGAACGACATCGTCCTCAGCCCGGACCGAATGGAGCTGCTGCAGTCGATCGTGGATCGAGCGCTGCACGCCAGGCGCGTCTACGAAGACTGGGGCTTCCAGTCGACGCCCTCACGGGGCGTGATCGCCCTGTTCTCCGGACCGTCCGGCACGGGAAAGACGCTCGCCGCCGAAATCATCGCCGGGGCGCTTGGTCTCGACCTGTTCAAGCTCGACCTGTCGTCCGTCGTGAGCAAGTACATCGGCGAGACGGAGAAGAACCTCGAGCGGATCTTCGAAGCCGCGAGTGCCGGCAACGCCGTGCTGTTCTTCGACGAGGCGGATTCGCTGTTCGGCAAGCGCTCGGAGGTCAGGGACGCCCGCGACCGCTACGCCAACATCGAGGTTTCCTACCTGCTTCAGCGGCTCGAGGCCCACGACGGCTTGGTCGTGATGGCGACGAACTTCGAGAAGAACGTCGACGAGGCCTTCCTCCGGCGCATCCACGTGCGGATCGAGTTCGCAATCCCGGGCGTCGAGGAGCGGACGAGGATTTGGCGACAATCCTTCCCTGGGAGTGCGCCGCTGGCCGCCGATGTCGAACTCGATTGGCTCGCCAACCGATTCGAGATCGCAGGGGGAGCAATCCGCAACGCCGCGCTCAACGCCGCGTTCTTCGCCGCTGCACAGGGCAACGAGATCACGATGCGAGCCGTCGTGATCGGGCTCGCGCGTGAGTACCGCAAGCTCGGTCGGCTGGTGAGCCCCAAAGACTTCGGCGAGTATCACGGCCTGATGGACGGGTCTGCATACGACTCGGGCGCCTCATAGTCTGTCGTCTCGACATCGTCGCGACGGGGAGCCGTTCTACCCTTGCGTCATGCCCGAGTTCGTCGACGCTGACCTGACCGACTCTCGCTTCGAGCGTGTGAGCCTGCGCAACGCCATCTTCTCGCAGGTGCAGTTCAACGACGCTCGGTTGCGCCGGATCGACCTGACTGGCGCCGAGATGAAGAGCGCCAAGCTTCATCACGTGCGATTGCAGGGTGTGGAGCTGTTCGACGTCGAGATCACCGGTGACCTCAACACCGTCGTCGTCAATGGCGTCGACATCGTGCCGCTCGTCGACGCCGAGCTCAACCGGCGCGATCCCGACCGGGCCAAGATGAGGCCGGTCGACGTGGAGGGCTTCAAGGAGGCATGGGCGATCCTCGAGCGGCTCTGGGCGGGCACTGTCGAGACCGCACGCACATTGCCGGGCGAGGCGCTGCACGTACGGGTCGACGGCGAGTGGTCGTTCATCGAGACCCTCCGCCACCTCAACTTCGCCAGCGCGGCGTGGGTTGCGCGCATGATCCTCGGCGAGGCCTCCCCATGGCACCCGCTCGACCTCCCCTGGGACGAGGCGCCGGGGTGGGAGGGCATCCCGTGGAATCGCGAGGCACGGCCGACGCTCGACGAGGTGCTTTCCGTTCGTCGCGATCGACAGGCGATGGTGAGAGGCGTGATCGAGTCGCTCACGCAGGACAAGCTCGACTCGCAGGTGTCGCAATCTCGACCCGGGTGGCCGCAGCTCGAGGAGTTCCCGTTCAAGGAGTGCCTGCTGATCGTGCTCAACGAGGAGTGGGAGCACCGCCGCTACGCGGAACGCGACCTCGCCGCCTTGGTCGGCAGCTGAAGCGGGCGGTCGCGGGATGATGCAGTGGGAGACGGTCGACGAGGGCTGGGGGCGCCGCGCCGTCGAGTTCGCAGTGTTGTGTGAACCCCACAACTGCCGGGAGTACGTCGCCATGCACCAGCGGCTCGCCCTCCGGCCCCGTCAACGTCTGCTCGACGTGGCCTGCGGATCAGGACTGGCGATCGAGTTGGCGCGGATCCGAGGCGCGACCTGCGCGGGGATCGATGCTTCGCAACGGCTCGTGGCGGTGGCCCGCGATCGCAATCCCGACAGCGACATCAGGGTCGGCGACATGCAGCAGATCCCATGGCGCGCCGAGTCGTTCGACATCGTCACCAGCTTCCGCGGCATCTGGGGCACCACGCCGACTGCGGTCGACGAGGTGCGCCGCGTGCTGGCCCGCGGCGGCCGGTTGGCGATGACGGTCTGGGGCGATGTCGGCAAGTCGCCGGGCGGATGGATGATGACCCCGTTCCGGTGGGCGACCGACGCCAAGGTCGAGCATCAAGCGGACATGGTCGCGCTCGGGCGTCCCGGCATCGGCGAGGCGTTCCTGACGCAACGAGGCTTCGACGTCGCCGAGCGGTTCGAGGTGCCGTTCGTGCTCGAGTTCCCGGACCCCGAGGCCTATGCCCGCGGTCTGGCGGCGACGGGTCCCGCGTTCGAGGCGATCCAGAACCTGGGTGAGGCCGAGTTCCTCGCGAGAGCAACGGCCCACGCAGCCGAGCGGGTCCGCGACGGGCTGCCGTTACGAGGTCAGATCCAGCTCTTCGGGTACATCGGCACGAAACGTTGAGCGAGGATCGGCCACTCGCGCCTATCTGGGTGGTGTGACGCGACGGGCAGAATCGCAACATGACGAGGTCTGGAGTAGCACTGGTCACTGGAGCGAGCCGTGGGATCGGGGCTGAGATTGCTCGACGACTTGCCGCCGACGGCTATGACGTGGCGTGTGCGGCGATGTCGACCGCCAACGCACTCGGTGTCGCCGACGAGATCACGAACAACGGATCGCGTCGCGCGGTGCCGATCGAGATCCGAGTCCAAGACCCGGGCTCCGTCGAGCGTGCCGTTGCCGACATCGAGAACGCGCTGGGCCCGATCTCGCTGCTCGTCAACAACGCCGGGGTCAACCGCGTCGCGCCGGTCCACGAGCAGCCGGTCGAGGACTTCGACGCCGTACTCGACGTCAACCTGCGCGGCGTGTTCATCTGCAGCCACTTCGTGTCGCGGAGGATCATCGCCTCCGGCTCGCCTGGATCGATCATCAACATCGGATCCGTCGCGGGCATCGACGCCTTTCCCGGGCGGTCGGCCTACGCAGCGTCGAAGGCCGGCGTGCACCATCTGACACGGGTGATGGCGCTCGACCTTGCCCCGCACCGCATCCGGGTCAACGCCGTAGCGCCGGGGTATGTCCGCACGGACCTCGTGCAGGGCCTACTCGACGACGGAACGCTCGACGCCGCCACGCTGCTTCGCCGAATTCCGCTCGGCGAGTTCGGCGAGACCGCGGACATCGCCGCCGCCGTGTCGTGGTTGGCCGGACCCGAGTCGCGATACGTGACCGGTGAGACGTTGGTCGTCGATGGAGGATGGGCCGCCTACGGGCACGTCTGAACGGCGTCGAGCAATTCGCGCACCGCCACAGCGCCCTCGAGCACCGCTTCTTCGATGCCGCGCGGCGAACGGCAGTCGCCCGCGGTTCGGTGGGCGATGCCCGCCTCCGTGAGCGCCAGCGAGAGCGCGTCCTCTGGGACGCGTCCGTGCGAGATCACCAACACGTCGGCGTCGAACTCTTGCTCCAGCTCCTCCGCGAACACGTTGCGGAAGCGCACGCGGCCGCTCGCCGCGGAAGCGAGCGACCAGTGCGGTGCGAGCCGCACGCCGCAGCGGTGCAGCCGCCCGAGGTAGGCGGTGCGGACGTACTGGTGGAGAACCTCCCCGGCGACGTAGCCGCTCGTCACCAGCGTGACGTCGGCACCCTCGGTCGCCAGCAGCTCGGCGCAGTCGAGGGCGACGGTGTCACCGCCCCAGTCGGCGATCACCACTCGACCCGATACGCGGGCCCCTTCCAGTACCTGCCAGGCGGTCAGCAGGTCGACGCCTTGTAGCTCGACGCCTTGTACCTCGACACCTTGTACCTCGACACCTTGCAGCTCGTACTGCGCGGAGTACGGGCGGGCGCCGGTGGCGATCACGACGCAGTCAGCGCCGACTTCGCGCACGGCGCGGACGTCGGCAGCAACTGCGAGCCGTATCTGCACGTTGGGGCGATCGAGGAGATGCTCGAAGTTTCGTCGCATCGACGCCGCCAGCTCGGCGTGCCCGGGCGCGTTTCCTGCGAGCGACATCTGGCCGCCGAGCCGCTGGCGCGCCTCGTACAGCACGACGTGGTGGCCGGCAGCTGCCGCTTCTGCGGCGGCGCTCAGCCCGGCCGGTCCACCGCCGACGACAACGACCCGCTTCGGGTCGCGCGCCGCAACCGGACGCGACATGTGCAGCTCCCGGCCGGTACGCGGGTTCTGCGCGCAGGCGATCGGCGCGTGGGCGTGATAGTGCTCGATGCAAACGTTGCAGCCGATGCAGCGCATCACCGCGTCGAGGTCGCCGCGCCGCGCCTTGGCCGGCATGTCGGGGTCGGTGATGAGCGCCCGGTTCATGCCGACCGCGTCGGCCTTGCCGGCGGCAATGAAGGCGTCCGCCTCCGCCGCGTCGACGATACGACCGGTCGCTATCACCGCCGGACCGAGCTCGACGAACGGCTTGGTGTGATCGATGACGATGTTGTGTGGCCACGGTGGTGGCGGCACGATCAGCGCGCCGCCGACGTACGTGGCGGAGTCTCCCGTCGTGACGTGAAAGAAGTCCACCTCGGCTGCGATGGCGAGAGCGACGTGCTGAGCAGCCGGCGCCGTGGCGGTGAGTCGCACGCCCACTGCGAGCCCAGGGGCGGCCTCGCGTACGGCGGCGATGGACTCGAGCAGGAATCGCTCGGGCACCGCATAGCGGTCGTTGCGGTGGTTCGTCTCCGCCGTGAAGAACTGGGCAGGAAGATAGTTGTGGGCAGCGCTGACCTCGATCCCTTCGAGCCCGCCCTCCGCGGCGATCGCGGCGCAGCGGGCGAACGACTCGATGACCTGCTCGACCTCGGCGGTAGTCATCGCTCGCGGCTCGCTGTGGTAGCGCAGCGACGGAACCGCGCCCGACGAGACGATCTCGCGGCGCGGGCCGGAGCCGAACTGCTCGCGCCCCCCGTGGAAGAGCTGGACGAACACCTTCGTCCCGTACGGCTCGGTGATGCGCTTCATCTCGCGATAGCCGTCGATGGTCCTCGGCAGGTAGCCGGCCATCATCTCGTCGGAGAGCAGACCGGCGGGCTCGGTCGCCGCCGCCTCCATGATGATCAGCCCGACCCCACCCCGGGCTCGCGCCTCCTGGTAGGCGAGCAACTCGGGGGTGACGACGTGGTCGCGGGCCAACGTCGTCTGGTGCGCCGTCGAGACGATGCGGCAATGCAGCGAGACCGGTCCGATGTCGAGCGAGCGGAACAGGTTGGCGAGCATCGCGGTGTCCGCCGATGAGTCGTCTAGCGGATGCGCCGATCGAGGAACGCTGCCAGTTCCACGATGAGGTCTTCGGCGTCTTCGCGGGCGCCGTCGATGAAGCTCGACTTGCGGCGACGAAGGAACGGTGCGCCGATCAGATACATCCCGGGCGAATCGGTCACGACACCTCCGTCGTGGCGGACCAACCCCTTGTCGTCGAGCACGTCGACATCGAGCCAGGAATAGTCGGGCCGGAAGCCGGTCGCCCAGAGGATCGTCCGTATCTCGCCGTTCGTGAGATCGAGGCCGAGCACGGGCGGATTGGGCACGACGGTGGGCTGGAAGCGGTGCGGCGGCGGCGTCTCGTCGTCGAGCCCGTTCGCCGTCGCCCACTCGTCGAGCACGTTCAGCAGCCGACCGAGCTTGAGGTCGGCGAGCTCGCACTTGTTGCGCAATGAACCCGAGAACTGAGCGCGGCCGTCGCGGATGCCGGCGAGCCGGCCCACCAATCTCACACCCATGCCGGTGAGCGCGTTGAGGTCGAACGTGGCCCGCCCGGGCGATCCCGCGAGCTGCATCGACGGCACCCGCCGAGCACGGACGACGTCGTCGACCTCGTCGTAACGTTCGCCCAGCACGCCTGCCATCTCCATCCACCATTGGATGTCACGATCCCGGTACAGGCGTGGCCCGCGCACGTGCTCGCCCACCGCCAACGTCACCTGACGGCCCGAGCGTTGCAGCTCGTGCGCGATCTGCACCCCTGTTGCCGACGCCCCCACCACGAGCACACCACCCTCGGCGACGGCGTCGGGGTTGCGGTACTCGTTCGGGGTGAGCATCGTGACCACCGCGGGAACGGCGTCGGCGCACCTCGGTAGGCGGGGCACGTTGAACGCTCCGGAGGCGAGCACGACGGTGGCGCACTGCCATTCGCCGCTGTCGGTCGTGACTCGGTAGCCCTCGTCGGTGCGGTGCACGGACGTCACCGTCGTTCCCGTCTGCACGGGGGCAGCGATGTGCTTGGCGTATCCGGTGATGAAGTCGACCACCTCCGGCATCGTCATGAAGCCGTCGGGATCGTCGCCGGAGTAGGAGTAGCCGGGAAGCCGGCACTGCCAGTTCGGGGTCAGGAGCCGCAGCGAGTCCCACCGCTCGGTGCGCCACGAGTTGGCGATCTCACTGCGCTCGAGCACCACGTGGTCGATGGCGCGCTCGGACAAGCAGCGGCTCATTGCCAGCCCGCCATGGCCGGCACCGATGACGACGGTCGTCGTGCGCACGGCGTCTCCGTCAGCCGTGCGCGACTTCAGCTGTCGACCTCAGCTGTTGACCTCGACCTCTACGTCGGTCGGGTTGGTGATGATGTCGTACACGGCCGAGCGCTTCTGCGACTGGGCGACGAGCGCCTTGATGTCGTCTTCCGAGGCGTCGGCGTCGATCTGGTACTTCACCTTGATGTCGCTGAAGCCGTTGCGGATGTCGCTGTCCATGCCGAGGATGCCGCGCACGTCCATCCCGCCCTCGACCGTGGCCTTGACCTTGTGGAGCTGGATGTTGCGGTTCTGGGCGACCGCTGCAATGCCGGCCGTCAGGCATCCGGCAAGACCGACCAGGATGTACTCGACGGGCGTGGCACCGTTGTCTTCGGAGGCGAAGATCTCGGGATGGTCGACGTCGAACGAGTACTTCGTGCGGTGATTCTGCTCGCCGCCGAGCCCGAAGAAGCTCTCCACATCGGTGTTGCTGTGCGTGCCGTTGAGCCACTCGCACGATGCGCGCCACACGAACTGGGCAGCTTCGGGTGCGCCGCCGAGCGCCTCTCGCGCCCCGAGCAGCGCCTCGACATTGACGCCGTTGTTGACGGGTGTTTCGGTTGCAGACATTGGTCAACCTTTCTTGCTGGGCGCCCACGCGGCGACTCCGTCGAGGGTCCGCCCGACGACAGTTCAGTTCGGCCGGAGGCGACTGTCAAGGCGATTCGGAGCCGCCGACCGATGACCCGTCGGCGATCGGGCGTCCTACCGTCACCTGGCCCCGGACCTCCGGATCGAGCGTCTCGCCGAGCCGGAAGTCGGCCTGCACGCCGAGCGCGTCGAGCACCTTGGTGAAGAAGCCGCGTGCCGACGCGGCGAGCACGACGTCGAGGATCTCGGCCTCGTGCAAGCCGTGGGCGCGGAGCTGGTCGACGTCGGCGGCGGTGATCTCGGAGGCGTCACACGCCACCTGGGTGGCGAAATCCATCACTGCTCGGTCCGTCGCGTCGAGCGTTGCACCGCTCGGATCGGCGGCGACCGCGCGCATCGTGGCTTCGTCGCCGCAATCGTCTCGGAGAAACTTGCTGTGCGCCGCGAAGCAGTAGGTGGAGCGGTAGGCGCGAGCAGCAGCGATCGTCACCAGCTCGTACCGCCGGCGATCCATGGTCCTGCGGATCGAGCCATTGAGTGTGTTCCACGCCTCGGCCACCTCCGGCCGCAACGCGAAGGCAGCTGCGTAGTTCGGGAGATAGCCCCACGAATCTCGCTGTCGTCGGTACCACTCGGCAGCGTCTGGGCCGAGCTCCGATTCCTCCGGTACTTCGATGAACATGCCCGGTCCTCCGCTTCTCGTCCTTGTCGATCGTGGTGCTGGTCGAATCGTGGTGGCGCCGAGCGCCGCGGGCAAGGCCTGGGCCGAGATTCTGCGCGACCCGAGTGGTCTACTGTTCGGCCGAGGAGGCGCCGATGACACCGACAGAGGCACTGGCAGCGTGGGGAGCCTACGACCGCGACCGTCCGTTTCCCGTGTTCGCCGCCGTCCGCGAGCTGGCTGCGGTTCACCCGGTCACGCTTGCCGACGGGCATGACGCGTACCTCGTCGTGGGATACGAGGAGGCACGCGTCGCGCTCAACGACTCCCGCCTGTCGAAGGACATGCACGCCGCGCTGGCGAGCGGCGAGGGCGTGGTCGCCGAGGGCCTACCAGGGCCTTCGTTCGCGCGACACATGCTGAGCGTCGATCCGCCGGACCACACGCGACTGCGCCGCCTGGTGTCGTCCGCGTTCACCCCTCGCCGCGTCGAGCAACTCCGGCCGCGTGTGCACGCCATCGTCGACGATCTGCTCGACGCGATCGCATCCGCCGGACCCGACGCCCGAATCGACCTTGTCAGCGCGTTCGCCTTTCCACTGCCCTTCACCGTCATCTGCGAGCTGCTCGGCGTACCCGAGCAGGATCGTGCGGCGCTGGGCGCCGGATTCACCGCGATGCTCATGCCGTACTCGACACCGCAGGAGTACGCAGCCGCCAAGCAGGCGTCCGACACGGTTGTGGCGATGCTCGAAGCGCTGGTCGCGGGCAAGCAGGCGAACCCCGGCGACGACCTCGTGAGCGCATTGATCAGCGCCCGTGACGGCGCCGAGCGACTCAACACGCAAGAACTGCTGTCGACGATCTTCCAGCTGATGGTGGCGGGCCACGACACGACGGCCAGCCTGATCGGCAACAGTGTCGTCGCGCTGCTCGACAATCCCGACGAGCTCGACGTGCTGCGATCCGAGCCCGCCAAGCTGGCCGTCGCCATCGAGGAGCTGCTCCGCTACGACGCCCCGGTTCCGCACTCGACGTTCCGCTACGCGGTGGCGCCAATCGCCATCGGCGGCGTCACGATCCCCTCCGGCGCGCAGGTGATCATCTCCCTGGCGGCGGCCAACCGCGACGCCGGCCAGTACACCGAACCCGACAAGCTCGACCTCGGCCGCGCCGAGAGCCGTCACCTAGCCTTCGGCCACGGCATCCACTTCTGCCTCGGCGCCCCGCTGGCTCGCATGGAAGGCCAACTCGCATTGGGCTCGCTGCTCGCTCGGTTTCCCGCGCTCCGGCTCGCGGTGCCTGCCGACGAGCTGCGCTGGGGCCACGGCGACGGGCTGGTGCTTCGCGGCCTCACCGAGTTGCCTGTGATACCAGGGCCGGCCGCCTTCTGAACCGCGACGGTGGCGCCGCGCTGTAGGCGTTTCGGTCTCGACCGATCGCGGCGCCTGCCATGCTGAGTCGGAGGAGGTGGCAATGGAGCGCTTGAGCCCGTTGGACGTGTCGTTCCTGCACATCGAGGACGCCGACCGCACGGCGCACATGCATGTCGCGTCGATCGCCATCTTCGAAGGACCGGCGCCGGCTCAAGAGGAGTTCTCACGAACGCTCAACGGTCGGCTGCACGTGGTGCCCCGTTGGCGCCAGCGGGTGCAGCGCGTGCCGTTCCAACTGGCCCGACCGGTGTGGGTCGACGCCGTCGACTTCGACCTCGACTACCACTTGCGGCGCACCGCGCTCGCGGCGCCCGGCAGCGAGCTCGAGCTGCGTCGGCTCGTCGGGCGGATCTGCTCGCAGCGACTCGACCGCACCAAGCCGCTCTGGGAGATCTGGGTGGTCGAAGGTCTTGCATACGGTCGCTGGGCGATGGTCAACAAGGCGCACCATTGCATGGTCGACGGCGTCTCGGGCACGGAGCTCTTGGGCTTGCTGCTTGACCTCACCCCGGACACACCGCGCCACGGGCCGGTCGAGTGGCGCCCGCATGCCGTCACACCACGGGACGTCACGCTCGACGCCGCACGCTCGCTGGCGACGGATACGGGCGAGCAGCTACGCGCGGTGCGCAGCGCGCTGCGAACCCCGGCACACGCGATCCGCGACGTCGCCGAGATCGTGGCCGGTGTCCGCTCGTTGTCCCGCAGCGTTCAGACGAAGAGCGACACCGGACTGACCGGACCGATCGGCTCACACCGCGTCGTCGCATGGGGGGATGCCACGCTGGCCGATGTCAAGTTGGTCCGGAACGCGCTCGGCGGCACGGTGAACGACGTCGTGCTGACCGCGATCACGAACGGGTTCAGCGAGCTGCTCGCGTCGCGCGGCGAATCGGTCGACGGGCGAAGCGTGCGAACCCTGATCCCGGTATCGGTTCGGGCTTCGCGTGACGACCGCGCGGCCACGGGCGACGGCACCTTCAACAACAAGGTGTCGATCATGTTCGCGGCGTTGCCGGTCTGCATCGCAGATCCCGCTGAGCGCCTGGCCTTCATCCGCGAGCAGCTGTACGGCCTGAAGCAGTCGAACCAGGCGGTCGCGGGCGAGGCGCTGACCTCGATGAGCGCCTTGGCGCCGGATGCCTTGGTCTCGCTCGCCGCGCGAGCAGTGGCGCGAGCAAAGGGACCGACTGCGGTCGAGACCGTGACGACCAACGTGCCCGGTCCCCAGGTTCCGCTCTACTCGCTCGGCCGCAGGATGCAACGCGTGTACGCCTATGTACCGATCGCGGCGCCGATGCGGTTCGGGGTCACGATCTTCTCGTACGACGGCGAGGTCACGTTCGGCGTGACGGGCGACCACGACGCCTCGCCCGACGTCGACGTGCTCGCGCGCGGCATCCGCGACGGCCTCGCGGACCTCGTGACGATCGCCAAGCGGCGACGCAGCAAGAAGCCGAGGACGAGCGCACGACAATGACCGCGGGCACCTGCACCGTGCGAGTGAGCGAAGGCGGCACCGCTCGGATCCGGATCGCCCTTGTCAAGCCACCTCGACCGGCAGGCTGGCCCGCTGCCATTCCGGATAGCCGTCGTGGAGACGCCGGGCGCGACGGCCTCGGCGCCGGAGCATGCGTACGGCGTCGTCGGCGAACACGCAGTACGGTCCGCGGCAGTAGGCGACGACTTCCAGCTCGTCCGGGAGCTGCTTGATGTCGGCGGCCAACCGATCGATGGGAATCGAGCGGGCTCCGGCGATATGTCCGGCGGCGTACTCCGCCGCGGGTCGAACGTCGATTACCACCACGTCACCGACCGACAGCCGCGCGGCGAGCTCGTCGCGGCCAACGTGATCGAGTCGCGAGCGAGCGCCGAGATAGTCGCGAGCCAGCTGGTCGAGCTGGTCATGATGGGCGGCGGCGACGTCGCGGGTCGCCGCCCACATCTCACCGACCCTGTCGGAGGCGAGCCGGTAGTAGATGCGGGTGCCGTCGCGGCGAGTCGTGACGAGACCGGCGGCCGCCAGCGTCCGCAAGTGGAACGACGTGTTGGCGACGCTCTGGTGGATCTCGGCAGCCAGCTCGTCGACATGTCGCTCACCTTGCGCGAGGACGTCGATCAACTCTGCCCGGCGCCCACTACTCAGTGCCTTGGCGACCTCGGCGAAGGCGTCGAACAACGCATCCTTCGCCACTCGGTCGCCCATTGGTCACCTCCTCGAAACAGCTGCTTGACAAGGTAAACCACACGCGCCCTACTATTCAAGCCATTGTTTGAGGAAACGGGTTGATGGGAAGCGTCCGGACGTTCGTCGACGAGGGCCTCGGGCACTCGTCGTACCTGATCGATCTGGGCGACGGCACTGCCGCGATCATCGACCCTCCGCGCTTCCCCACCGAACAACTCGCGGCCGCTGCCGCCCGCAGCATCACCCCCCGCTGGACGGTCGACACCCACTCGCACGCCGACTACGTGAGCGGCAGCCCCGGCCTCGCCGCCCGCGATGGGCTGACGTTCGCGGCGCCTGCGGCGTCGCGGTTGGCGACCCCGCACGTCGGCTTGCACGAGGCGGATCGCGTCGCGTTGGCGCCGGGAGTGTCGTTGCGCGTGATCGCGACGCCGGGCCACACGCTCGACCATCACGTCTATGTGCTCGAGCGCGACGGCGTCGACGTCGCCCTGTTCTCGGGTGGATCGTTGATGGTCGGCACCGTCGGCCGGACCGATCTGCACGGTCCCGAGCTCACGGAGCCACTGGCCCATGACATGTTCCGTTCGCTGCGCCGGCTCGAGTCCCTGCCCGACGGTCTGGCGGTCTATCCCACTCATGGTGCCGGCTCATTCTGCTCGGCGTCGGGCGCCTCGAACCTCACATCCACGCTCGGTCGGGAACGCGCGACCAACCCGCTGTTCCGGATCGATGACGAGGACGCGTTCGTGGAGACACTGCTTGCAGGATTCGGTTCGTTCCCGTCGTACTTCTTCCGGCTGCCCGAGCTGAACCGCTCTGGGCCGCGCTTCTACGACCGGCTCCCCCCGCTCCACCGGCTCGACGTGGAGCACGTCGAGCGCCACATCGTGGACGGTGCGGTCGTGATCGACACGCGATCGGTGTCGGACTACGCCGCCGCGCACATGCCCGGCTCGGTGTCGAACGCGCTCCGGCCGGCGTTCGGGGGCATGCTCGGCTGGATCATCGATCTCGATCAACCAATCGTGATCGTCGCCGGCGAGGGCCAGGATCGCACCGAGATCGTGCGCCAGTGTCTGGACATCGGGCACGAGGCGCTGGTCGGTGAGCTCGACGGCGGCCTCGACGCGTGGCGCACGGCGGGCCGCCGGATCACGGGCATCCCGCTCGTGCGCGCCGACGACATGGTCGGCGCGGTGATCGACGTTCGCTTGCGCAGCGAGTTCGGCAACGGGCATGTTCCGGGTGCGCTCAACATCGAGCTCGGCGCGTTGGCCTCGGCCGAGGTTCCCGATGGCCCGATCACCGTGATGTGCGGGCACGGCGAGCGGGCGATGACCGGCGCAAGTCTGTTGGCGGCACGCGGGCACCGCGACGTGAACGTGCTCGACGGCGGCCCCGACGAGTGGGCCGACTGTCACGGGTCGTCACTCGCGGTTTTCTGATGACCGCGTCCGCGACGCCAACGGCTGCGCCGATCCGGCTCGGGCTGCGCGAGAACATCGCCCAGTTCTCACTGCTCGTCGGCGTCAACGCGCTTGTTGGCGGCATGATCGGGCAGGAGCGGACGGTCCTCCCACTTCTCGCCGAGGAGGAGTTCGGCCTCACGAAGTACACCGCCGCGCTGACGTTCATCACCGCCTTCGGAGTCGTCAAGGCCGGGACCAACTTCTTCGCCGGCACACTGTCCGACCAGTACGGGCGCAAGCCGGTGCTCGTTGCCGGATGGCTGATCGGCCTCCCGGTTCCGCTGCTGCTGATGTGGGCCCCGACGTGGTCGTGGGTGGTCTTCGCCAACGTGCTGCTCGGCGTCAACCAGGGGCTGACTTGGTCGACGACGGTGATCATGAAGATCGACCTCGTCGGACCCGCCAAGCGCGGGCTGGCCATGGGACTCAACGAGGCCGCCGGTTATGGCGCGGTCGCGATCACGGCACTCGCCACCGGCTACCTCGCCGAGCAGTACGGGCTGCGGCCGGCCCCGTTCTTTCTCGGACTCGCGTATGCCGGTCTGGGTTTGGGTATCTCGTCGATCTTCGTGCGCGAGACGCGCGAGCACGCTCGCCTGGAAGCGTCCACCCACGTCGCCGCCAACGACACCCTGCGACACGGCCTCACGACGCGGGAGGTCTTCGTCCTCACCTCGTTCCGCGAGAAGGCCCTGTCGGCGGCGTCGCAGGCGGGGCTCGTCAACAACCTCAACGACGGGCTGGCGTGGGGGCTGTTCCCGATCTTTTTCGCCGACGCCGGCCTCTCGGTCGCCCGGATCGGCGTGCTCGCGGCCACCTACCCGTTCTTCTGGGGCTTCGGCCAACTCATCACGGGCACGTTGTCAGACCGGATCGGCCGCAAGCCGTTGATTGCCGGCGGCATGCTGACCCAGGCGGTGGCGATCGCCATGATCGCGGCGACGACCGGCTTCTGGGCGTGGGCGTTCGGCGCTGCGCTGCTGGGGGTGGGGACGGCGATGGTCTATCCCACGCTGCTGGCGGCGATCGGGGATGTCGCCCACCCGGCCTGGCGGGCACGGTCGGTCGGCATCTACCGGTTGTGGCGCGACGCCGGGTTCGCGGTCGGCGCCGTGCTGGCGGGCGTCCTCGCCGACGCCGTGTCGATCGAAGCCGCGACCTACGCCGTGGCCGGCCTCACCGCGGCCTCGGGCATCGTGGTGATGGTTCGCATGTACGAGACCCATCCGCCCGGTACCGGCGCATCGACGCTCGCCAGTTCGGGCGGAGCCGGCTGACCGTCAACCGTCAGGAGCCGGGCTGGCGTTCTTCGCTCGCAGCGCGGTCCACTGGGCGTCGATGTCGGCGAAGACCTGTTCGAGGGTGCGTGTGCCGTCGACCCAGTCGAGCATCCCCTGCCAGAAGGCGCCAAGCTGGAAGTCCCCGGTCCAGCCGCCGATCTCATCCGGCATGGCATCCGAGGCGTCGTACCTGAAGGCGTCGGACTGCAGCGCCGAATGGGTCAGGTCCGAGAGGCGCACTCGGACGGCGACGGCCGGATCGCTCGCGTCGCCGTAGGCCGAGGCGTCGAATCGACGGTTCGGCGACGTGAAGACGCTCTCCGGGTTGCGGGCCCATGCTTCACCCCACTCCGGGCTGGCGACGAAGTCCATGAAGGCGCGCACCTCGGGCCGGTCGACCAGCGCCGAGACGACGGGCACGCCGCCGGTCATCGGTGCCGGCTGGCTCCGATCGAGCGGCGGCAGAACGAAGAAGTCGAGGTTCGTTCCGATCTCGGCGCCATCCGGAGCCCATTCGGGGTTCAGCGCGAAACTGGGCTGGTGATCGAACCAGCATTCCGGTGACGGTTCCCCGGTGGTGTCGTCGCGTGCAAGCATTTGCGACGGAACGGTGAAGTGCTCCTGACTGATGCCCGCCGGGCCACCCCTCACGAACCCAGGTGCGGAGATCACGGAGTCGGCGTAGCGGCCGGCTTCCATGACGGCCGGGCTCGTGAAGCCGATCTCGCCGCGCGACCACGCGTCGTATACCTCGACCCCGCCCACTCGTAGCACCAGGCTCTCCAGCCAGTCGGTGCCCGGCCACCCGTCGGCTTCGCCGGACTCGAACCCGAAACACCACGGCGTCCCGCCGTCCGCCACGATCAGATCGGACAGCGCGACCAGCTCGTCCCAGGTGGTGGGCACTGCGTAACCGGCTTCGTCGAATGCGGCCTTCGGGTAGATCACGAGACCCTTGGGATGGATGTTCACCGGCACGGCGCGAACGGACCCGTTTCCGGGGCCTCCGAACGCGGTGTCCGACGACCCAAAGCCCAGAAGGTAATCGCCGAAGTCGGATCGCAGCGTCTCCGGGTCGACGAACCGGCCGACGTCGAGCGCTCGCGGCTCGGCCCAATCCGGGATCCAACCGTCGAACGCCACGATGTCCGGGCGGCGGCTGGGCTCGCCCGCCCAGGGGTTCGCCGCTTGATCGGCATCGAGTGGCGTGAGCTGGACCGCAATTCCCGTGAGGTCGGTGAACGCCGCCAGCTCGTGCAGGAAGCCGGCATCCTCGGTGAGTTCGGGGGCCGAGATCCTGACGGTCGTCCCTCCGAGCGCCGCGCCGTCACCGCTTCCGTACGAGTCGAACCCGCCATCGATTTCGAGGTTCACCGGGATCTCGACGTCCGCCAAGCAGGGGCCGGCGAGGAACGCTTCGCATTCGGCGTCCGTGAGTGTTCGGTCCACCGAGCGTTCGCCCAGCTCCATCAACTCGCTCGGAGACAGGGCGTACACGCCGACCGGCCCGCGTGGAGCCGATCGGATGGCGATCGGCGTTCCAGGCTCGACGTCGTACTGCACGCCCAGTTCCTGCAGCGCGAAGTGAACAGCATCCAGCGACTTGCCGGTCGCGTAACCATGTTCAGCCGTCTGACGCACGGACTCCATGGCGAGCAGTAGCGCCAACTCGGGATCATCGTCGCGCACGTCCGCGGATGCGGTGACCAGATCCACCACTGCAAGGAGGCTCTCCACGTCCCGCTTCGCGTCGAGCGCCGAACGCCATTGCATCGTGCCGAACACCGCGAGCACGGCTACGAGGACGCCCACGAGCGCAACGACCAGGAGTTGACGTCCGCGCTGGCGTTGGCGGCGCTCGGCGTCGACGGCGCGTTCCTCGCGCTGGAACGCCTCCTCCTCCTGCCGGTCGCGTTCGCTGACGCTGGCGATCAGGAACGTCTGCTCCGGACCGGACAGCTCCATCGACGTCGTGGCCGCCCATCCCTGCATCTGCTCGAGCAGCCCGCCGCGCAGCAGGTACCCGTCGGCTCGGCCGGCGGTGTTCCACTCGCGCAACGCTTCGGCCAGCCGGCGTTGCATTCGGACGTCGTCGCGGGCATCGTCGATCCACCCCCGCAGCCGTCCCCACGCGGTCAGCAACGCCTCGTGCGAGATCTCAACCGTCGGGCTCCTGGTGATCGGGTCGCGGTCGAAGCTCAACAGGCGGTGGCGCCCGAACGTGTCGAGCACCGATCGCAGCAGCTGGCGATCGACATCGAGATCCTCGAGCTCGCTTCGTAGCACACGGCGACGCGTGTCCTCGCCGGCCTCGGTGAAGGTCACGAGGCGCAGGAACACCTGACGAGCAACCTCGTCCGCGCCCGGGCCGAGGCTGGTCAGCAACCCCTCGGAACGCTTCAGCAGTGCACCGGACATCCCGCCCAGCCGCTCGTACGCGGCATGGTGGATGCGATCACCGTGCGGACTGTCGAACAGCTCGGTCAACGTGTACTGCAAGAGCGGCAAGGCCCCCGAGCGATCGGTCACCTCCCGTACGAGTTCGGCCACCAATGCGGGCTCGAAGGTCACGCCGTGCTGCTCAGCCGGACGTGTGATCGCGCGCTCCAGCTCCTGGGGTGTCATCGGCGTGATGATCTCCGTTCCGTCGCGCAGCAGCTCGCCGAGACCGCGGTGCTGCAACGGTCTGTCGTAGAAGTCGGCCCGCAACGTCACCACGACACGGACACGACTGCGCTCGTCTGTGACGGCGCTCACGATGTTGGCGGCGAATCGACTGGCGGTGCTCGGCTCGACCTGGGTGAACAGCTCCTCGAACTGGTCGATCAACAGCACCAGCTGAGACCCGTCGTCGGGCAGGACTCGATCGATCGCACGCTGGAGGCCGTGCTCGCCGGCGAGCTGCTCGTACAGCGACGGCGGTGGATCGACGGCGACGCTGAGCAACACGTCCTCGAGCTGTTCGAACGGATGCGGCGCCGGCGTCATCTCGATCGTGAACCACGAGCCCGAGAGCGGCACTGCGCCGTCGCGGACGGCGGGGAGCAACCCCGCCTTGACAGCGCTCGACTTGCCACTCCCACTGGGACCCACGACGGCCACGAACCGTCCCGGCACGCCTTTACGGCCGAGGCGCGCGACCAGGCGTTCCACGAGTCGCTCACGGCCGAAGAAGTCGATCGCATCGCTGGTGTTGAAGGCACGCAGGCCCTTGTACGGGTTGGCCGTTTCGGGCTGGCGGGCGGCCG
>DASQTR010000445.1:0-16178 GCA_035641795.1 Ilumatobacter sp. | reverse complement strand
AAGGGCGCCACGGATGGCTTCGTCACCGACTTCGGCCCGGTGCTCAGCCTCTTCTTCGTCGACCCCGACGGACTGGAAGCCGAGGTTTGCGTGCCCAACCCCGACGCCGTACCGGGTGTCACGAATCCGCCGGGCACGCCTGCCGCCCGCTACTCGTCCTAGGGGCGGTAGATGCCGAAGACGTCGCGGAGGGCGTCACTCACTTCGCCGAGCGTTGCGTTCGCGCTGAGCGCGGCCTTCATCGGATGGAGCAGGTTGTCGCTGCCGCGCGCCGCGGCGCGCACGTCGTCGAGCCGCGCCGCCACGTCTGCCATGTCGCGCGCGGCCTTGAACGCGGCCAGCCGCGCCCGTTGCCCCTGCTCGAGCCCCGGGTCGATCGGGAACACCGACGGTTCGGGTTGGTCGTCGAGCGTGAACCGGTTGAGGCCGACGATCACGCGCTCGTTGTCGTCGATGGACTTCGTGTACTCGTAGGCCGCCTGCTCGATCTCGTCCATCTGGTAGTGGGCCTCGATCGCCGCCACCGCGCCACCGAGCTGGTCGATACGGTCGATGTATTCCCAGGCCTTGGCTTCGACGGCGTCGGTGAGCGACTCCACGAGGTAGGAGCCGGCGAGCGGGTCGGGTGTGTCGCACACGCCTGACTCGTAGCCGATCACCTGCTGCGTGCGCAGTGCGAGCCGAGCGGCCTCCTCGGTCGGCAGCGACAGTGCCTCGTCGTAGCCGTTGGTGTGCAGCGACTGCGTGCCGCCCATCACCGCCGCCAATGCTTGCAGCGCGACCCGAACGACGTTGTTGACCGGTTGCTGCGCGGTCAGCGTCGATCCGCCGGTCTGGGTGTGGAAGCGCAGCATCGACGAGCGCGGGTCCTTGGCGCCGAACCGCTCGGTCATGATGCGATGCCACATGCGCCGGCTGGCGCGGAACTTGGCGACCTCTTCGAAGAAGTGGTTGTGCCCGTTCCAGAAGAACGACAGCCGGGGCCCGAACTCGTCGACGTCGAGGCCGGCGTCGATCGCGGCCTGCACGTAGGCGATTGCGTTCGCCAAAGTGAAGGCGATCTCCTGGACGGCCGTCGAACCGGCCTCGCGGATGTGGTAACCCGAGATCGAGATCGTGTTCCAGCGCGGGATGCGGTCGGCGCAGTATTGGAAGATGTCGGTGATGATCCGCATCGACGGGCGCGGCGGGTACACGTACGTGCCGCGGGCGATGTACTCCTTGAGCAGATCGTTCTGGATCGTGCCAGAGATCGTCGACGGATCGACGCCCTGCTCCTCCGCCACGATCTCGTACATCAGCAGCAAGATCGCCGCCGTCGAGTTGATCGTCATCGACGTCGTCACCTTGTCGAGTGGGATGCCGTGGAGCAGCACCCGCATGTCGGCGATCGAGTCGATCGCCACGCCGACCTTGCCGACCTCGCCCTCGGCACGCGGGTGGTCCGAGTCGTAGCCCATCTGCGTCGGCAGGTCGAACGCGCACGACAGGCCGGTCTGACCGGCGTTCAGCAGGAAGTGGAAACGCTCGTTGGTCGACGCCGCGTCGCCGAAACCGGAGTATTGGCGCATCGTCCACAGACGTCCGCGATACATCGACGGGTATACGCCGCGTGTGAACGGCGCTTTCCCCGGCAAGCCCAGTTGTGTCGCCGGGTCCCAGCCCGCCAGCTCGTCCGCTGTGTAGAGCGGCTTGATCTCGATCCCGGAGTCGGTCCTGCGCGAATCGTCCATGTGCGATGCCCCCTCACAGACCGATCGACTTGGCGATGATGGTCTTCATGATCTCGCTCGTGCCGCCGTAGATGGTGGTGACGCGGGCGTCGATGTATGCACGCGCGATCGGGTACTCGATCATGTACCCGTAGCCGCCGAACAGCTGCACGCACCGGTCGATCACCCGCGTCTGCAGCTCGGTCGCGAACAGCTTGGCCTCCGCCGCCTCCGAGGCGATGAGCGTGCCGGCGTTGAGTGCCAGCACGCACTGGTCGATGAAAGCCTGAGCGACGTCGACCTCGGTCTTCACCTCGGCCAGCACGAACTTGGTGTTCTGGAACGAGCCGATCGAGGCGCCGAAGGCGGGGCGCTCCTTGACGTAATCGAGCGTCCAGCCGAGCGCCGCTCGCGCCATCGACACACCGGTGATGGCGATCGACATCCGCTCCTGGGCCAAGTTGTGGGACAGGTAGCGGAAACCTTGCCCCTCCTTCCCCAACAGGTCGGAGACGGGAACCCGCGCGTCGTCGAAGAACAGCTCGGCCGTGTCCTGGCTGTGCAGCCCGACCTTCTCGAGGTTGCGCCCGCGCTCGAAACCGGGCGTGCCGCGCTCGACGACCAGCAGTGACATCCCGCTGTGACGCTGCGACGGATCGGTCTTGGCGGCGACGATCACGAGGTCGGCGTTGATGCCGTTGGTGATGAACGTCTTGGAGCCGTTGACCACGTACTCGTCGCCGTCGCGCACGGCCGTGGTCGCGATGCCGGCGAGATCGGAGCCTGTACCCGGCTCGGTCATCGCGATGGCGGTGATCAACTCGCCCGAGGCGATGCCGGGAAACCAGCGCCCTCGCTGGTCCTCGTTGCAGTACTCGAGGAAGTACGGGGTGCACACGTCGTTGTGGAGCGTGAGCCCGAGTCCCGAGCCGCCGATGCCTGCCCCTGCGAGCTCCTCGGCGATGACCTGGTTGAAGCGGAAGTCGCGCGAGCCGCCCCCGCCGTACTCCTCGGGGATCGCGATCCCCACGAAGCCGTACTTGCCTGCGGAGCTGAACATCTCCCGAGGGGTGAGCCCGTCGCGCTCCCATTCCATGTAGCGCGGCGACACCTCGTTGGCGACCCACGCCGCGAACGACTCCCGGAAGGCGTCGTGCTCGGCCTCGAAGAGCGTCCGCATGGCTCAATCCTACGAATGCGGACGGCCGCTCAGAAGGCGACGACCCGCACGACCACGGCGGCGGCGAGGAAGAACAGGAACACGGCGATGCCGGCCCAGCGGCCGTACCGGTGGTACAGCCAGACGGTGAACGACCATCCGCCCTGATAGCCGGGGTCGTACTTGCGCTTCATCCAGCCGGTGACAGCCATCACCGGGCAGCCGAGGAGCGCCACCTGGACGATCACCATGGCGGTGATCAGGCCGACGTAGACCGGACCGTTCCACCACGACGCACCAAGCAGGACGAGTGCGATCACGATCGGCATGTGAACGAGGTCGATGATCATGCCGCCGTACCACCACCCGATCGGCCCCCGCGCCGCCGTGACGCGCCGGCCGCGGTCGATTGTCTCCACACACGAAAGCGTACGGCTCGGCGCGACCGGGATCACTACGGCGTGCTGGCCACCCGTGCCTCGTCGCGGAGGATTCGCTCGGCGCGCTCGTACAGCGTGTTGGCCTCGGCTGCGCTGTTGCCAACCGCCGTGAGCCCCACCCGACCGTGTTCGGTGAGGCAACTCATCATGTGGAAGACCACGCCGGTTTGACGCGCTTGGTCGAAATGCAGTCGGTGCCTGGCCACGATGTCGAACAAGTCGTCGAGGGTGAGAGCACGAAGGCTTGGCGACTCGAGATGGTCGGTCGCGACCAGGTGCTTCTCTCGGCCGTCGACCGTCATGAACAGCCCGCTTCGCCAGTCGTAGCGCCCGTCGGTGAGGAACTGCAGAGTCAGGAACGGATGCGTGGTACCGCCCTTGCGAAGGTTGAGCTCGATCGCGTAACTCGTCCACGCCCCGTTCGCGTCACAGATGCTGACGAAGTCGATCGCGAACCTGCCGATCACGCCCTCGTGGGCGAGCCGTTCACCGATGACTCGCGCGGCATCGCTGATCTCGCGTGCATAGGCGAAGTCAGCGGGAAATCGGCAGCCCAGATAGCTCTGTCCGCTCGGACCCCCCAGCACCTGATCGTGGGTCGAGAGCAGCTCGACCTGGCCGGTTGGCGTGACTCGCAGCTGCACGCTCGGGCTTTGGATGTCGGCGCCAACGAGGCGCTCTTCGACGATTCCACCTCGCTCGCCGAACTTGTGGAGGTATTCCTCGAGCGTCGTGCCCTGCCGCTCGAACTCCATGCGCTGTACCCGGGTCTTGACGTCTTCGAGTTCGTCTGGCGAACCAGCGTGGTCAAGTCCTCGAAGGTCGACCAGCGCGTTGCCCTGTCCCGAAACCGACTCGTTCAGCTTGACGATCACTTGGTCGACCGTTCGCTGAGAACGCATCGTGACGATCGCCTGTGCGAGTTCGTCGAGCGTGTGCAAATCCTCGAACCCCAACGGGTGAAGCACGCCCTCCTCTGCGAACAGCCGTCGGCATCCGGTCTTCGTGCCAAGACCGACGAGTCTCGGGTCGGCTCCATACATGGGTATGCCGAGCGACAGGGCGACGTCGCGTTCGAGCGCCGTGGTGTTGTACGGAACCAGGTGGCTCAGGCTGACGTCGGGGATCAGCGCCGCGATCTGGCGAAGTAGCCGGGGTCGCTCTAGCAGCTTCTCACTGAGTGATCTCGGGGTGCTGTCCCCGACCGAAACCAAGGACAGCCGTGACAGTGCGTGACGGGGTATCACACCCGGCAACAGCGCGAGGTAGTACTCGATGATCGCCGGCGCGATGGGCATCGATGTCACGTAGATCATCCGCAGGCGAGGTTCGCGTAGCAGGAGTAGGAGGAAGAGGAACCGCTCCTCATATGCCTGGGTCAAGCTGCCGCTGCCGACGCCGAGCCGGTCGAGCGTCACCGACGGGACGACGACGACAGATTCGTTCGGTTCGTTCAGCCGCATCGCATTCCAGACCCGCGGCATACCGAGTTGGAGCTGATCGAAGATCTCGTACCGTTGCTGGTCGTCCAGCTCGGCCAGCTTTCGCTCTTCGCCGATGGCCGCGGTGTTCATCACGTGGACGCCTTCGCAGCGTCCAGACCCTTGACGTCGAATGCCTTCACTGCACGGCTGAAACCACGCAGTTCGAGTTCACCCGCAGGCGCGCTGACTGCGTAGTCCTTGGTGCCCGTCAGTACGCGCTGGGTCACGAGTATCTGCCCGGGTTGCGCTGCCGCGCACAACCGCGCGGCAAGGTTCACGACGCTCCCGATCGCCGCATACTCGTACCGACCTTCGAACCCGACTCTGCCAAGGGTCGCGAAGCCTTGAGCGATCCCCATACCGAACCCGAGCTCGTGGCCGTCCTGCGCCCACCCGTCGGCAAGATCCTGGATCCGGCTGCGCATGGCGACAGCCATCTTCAGCGCTTGGAGGCTGGGCTCCTCGCACGGCATCGGGTCGTTGAAGATGACCATCAGTCCGTCTCCGGTGAACCGCTCGAGGGTCCCACCGAACCGGAACACAAGGTCACCCAACGCGGAGAAGTACTCGTTGAGCACGCGCGTGACTTCCTCGGGTTCACTGGACTCCGCGAAGCTCGTGAACTGACGGAGGTCACAGAAGACCACGACGATCTCACACCGGTGGCTTTCGAGGAACGACTCGTCACCCGAGTCCAGCACCAGCTCGGCCATTTGTGGAGACAGGAATCGCCGCAACCGGCTCGCCCGCTCGAGCTGCGCGACCTGTGACTGCACGCGTTCGCTGAGCTCGCGGTTCCACACCGCGAGCTCTTCGGACTGACGCCGGATGGTGTCGTGATAGCTCTTGATCCGAACGAGGGACTTCACGCGCGCGAGCAGTTCGCCTTGATCGAACGGCTTGGCCACGAAGTCGTCCGCTCCGGCCTCGGTAGCGCGCAGCTTCTGTGCGGTGTCGCTCGCCGTGATCATCACGACCGGCAAGAAAGCGGTAGTCGGGTTCTCCCGGATCCGGCGGCACACCTCGTATCCGTCCATTCCCGGCATGAGGATGTCCAGCAAGACGAGATCGGCCTGCTCACGACTCAGTATCTCCAGGGCCGCCTCGCCTGACTGGGCTGAAACGGTGCGATAGCCGCGAGGCTGTAGCACCGCCTCCAACAACCGCAGGTTCTGGGGTTGGTCGTCAACGATCAGAATGGTGGCTTGATCAGCCAAGACGGTCCTCCTTCGTGAGGTACTCGGCTACCTGACGAGGCAGCTCGCGCGTACTGATCGGTTTCTCGATGTAGCCGGCGAAGCCGTCATCGACGGCGCGCTCTCGATCTGCCCGCATAGCGAATGCCGTCACTGCGACGACTGGCACGGTACGGCCGTGCTCGTTACTTCTGATCCGACGCAAGGCCTCGGCGCCGTCGATGTCGGGAAGCTGTAGGTCCATCAGGATTAGGGCTGGACCGCAAGTCGATGCGAGCTCGACACCCTCTTCGCCCGTGCGTGCCTCGACCACGTCGAAGCCGGCGTGACCAAGAACATCCCGCACGAGCTTGAGATTGAGTTCGTTGTCCTCCACGACGAGGATTCGACGGCCGAGGGTCATGTGCCACCGACCTCTCCGCCGACCGTGGTGCCATCAGCACTGAACCGCAGTCCGGCGTGGCCAAGCGTCAGCAACAGGTCATCGCGGCTCACCGGTTTGACGAGATGCGCGACCGCGCCCAATGAGAGACTTCGCTTGCGTTCGTCGACGATGGAGACGATGACGACAGGGATGTCTCGCGTCATCGGGTCTGACTTCAGACTCCGAAGCACCTCCCAGCCGTCAAGCCCGGGCAGTTTGATGTCCAACACGATGGCGGCCCATCCACGCTGACGCGCCTTGTCGAGTCCGCTCTCACCGTCGTGCGCGTCGTCGACGCCCAGACCAGCCGCTTCGAGGTAGGCAGTCAGCAGCTCGGTCGATCGATGATCGTCATCGATCACCAGAATTGTCGCCGATGACGTTCCGCCTACGGTGGTCGCGGATGCCGGCTGCAGTGCAGCCGACGACCTCGTCGGGATCGTGAACCCGAACGTGCTGCCGACGCCGACCTCACTGTCGAGCCACATCCGCCCGCCCATCAACCCCACGATGCGACGACACAATGTGAGCCCCAGGCCCGTGCCCTCCTGACTCGAAGCGCCTCTGCGGCCTTGCTGAAAAGATTCGAAGATTCGCTCGCAGTCCTCCGGTGCCACACCGATGCCCGTGTCGGTCACAGTTACCGACACGCCTTCGTCGGTCGTCACCGCCGTCACGGTCACGACGCCGCCCTCGGGAGTGAACTTCACCGCGTTGCTGAGCAGGTTCAGAACGACTTGCTTGAAACGGAGCTCGTCAGCTTCGATCAAGCCGAGGTCGTCGGCGACGCTGACGACGAGACGTAGGCCTCGGCGGTCGGCACGCTCGCGCACCATCGAAACCGAGTACGCGATCGCTTCGCCGACCAGGAACTGGTCCGCCTCCAACTCCATCCGCCCGGCTTCCACCTTCGACAAGTCGAGGATCTCGCTCAGGAGCTGCAGCAAGTGTCGTCCCGAGTTCAAGATGTCGCGGAGGTACTCCTCCTGGCGCGCGTTGATGTCGCCGAACATCCGATCGAGCAGCACCTCCGAGAAGCCGATCACTGCGTTCAACGGGGTCCGCAGTTCGTGAGACATGCTCGCCAAGAACTCGGACTTGTGCCTGCTCGCGACTTCCAACTCCACCGACTTTCGCTCCAACTCCCGGAACAGGCGAGCGTTGAGTATCGCGAGCGACGATTGGCTGGCAAACGTCTGCATCAGCTCGCAGATTTCCGGCGCGAATTCGCCCGTCCGCCTCCGTCGCACGACAAGCACTCCGACAATGTCGGTTTCGCGGAGCATGGGAACGGCCAACATCGACCGCCAGCCCGAATCGTGCAGCACTCGGAGGTGAACATCCAGCTCAATAGCCGTCGTGTCCGGTACCTGCAGCGGCCGCGCCTCCAGCGCGGCGCGTCCGACGAGCGTGTTCTCGAGCGAGATCCTCGCGTTCTTGAGTTGCTCCAGCACGGCGTTACTCGTTCCGTACGCGGTCCTCACGAAGAACAAGTGCTGCGCGTCGTCGAACTCCATGAGCGACCCGCCGTCCGTGCCCGAGAGCTCGACGGCGTGCTTGACGATCGTGGACAGAACTTCGTCCAGATCGAGACTGGAGCTCACCGCGTCGCCGATCGCGCCGAGTGCTTCCAACTGCTCGACCTTGGTGGCCAGCTCGTCGCTTCGAGTCTCCAGCCTCCGCACAAGATCCAGGTTGCGCACAGCGATGGCGGCCGCCGCTGCGAATGATGTGAGCAAGGCAATGGAACGCTCGTCGAATTCGCTGACCTCCGTCCTCCAGACCTGGAGCACACCGACGACGTCCCCCTCGAGCAACATCGGGGCGCCCATCAGCGTGCGAAAGCCGGCCAGACGCTGGGCCTCCGTTCGCCCATAGCCAGGATCTGCAAGAACGTCACGAATCTGCATCGCGCGGCGTCCCAGCGCCACCCTGCCGCAATTTGAACTGCGGTCGTTCGGAGGCGGACTGTCCTCGTTGTACTGCACGAAGTCGTCCGGCAGTTGCCCTGTTGTGCGCGCGAGGCGGAACACCCGACCGTCTAGCTGAAACAGCAGTGCGGCGTCGGCTCTGCTCAAGCGACGCGCGCTCTCGACGATCGTGTCGAGCACGAGATCAAGCTCGGCCGCCGACCGCCCCATCGCCGCCAGCACCTCGTTGGTCGCGACGATCTCTTCTCGCGCGTCGGCGAGGTCGCGTCGCAATACCTCATTCTCGGACGCGAGATCGACTTCGAGCCGTGGCTCGTTCACCACGACGACCTCCGACTTTGGCGGCCCCCGGTGCGGATGTTATCGCGATGGTCACGTCGGTGATCCAAGGAGACCACGAGGCCCGGAAACACGAAGGACCCCCGACCAGACGTGTGATCGGGGGTCTGCGGTGGGCGATACCGGGCTCGAACCGATGACCTCTACGGTGTGAACGTAGCGCTCTAGCCGACTGAGCTAATCGCCCTCGCGGAGGCAGGCTAGCAGTCGCATCCGGCGGACGGTCAGAGACCGAGCGGGTCTTGCGTGGTGCCGCCACCGTACGGGATGGCGACGCAGACGTAGCGTCCGCGGTAGCTGTCCCACGACCTCTCGTCGGCCACCACGGGCAGCACCCCGAAGCGCTCGACGAGATCGGGACGGTCGGCGAGCACGGCGGCGCACTGGCGGTCGACGCGCGCGAACAGCTGCTGTTGGTCGGCGGGATAGGGCTGCTCGCGGTCAGGATCGAGCTCACCGGTCGCGAACACCTCGGCTTCGTGCGGCCTCGTGCAGTCGACCGTGTCCACCTCGGAGATCGTCGCGTTGCCGATGTCGTCGGGGATCTGGAAGCAATCGCCGGCATCGAGATCGAGCACGAGCGTCTCGTCGCCGGGGTTGAGGACGACGAGTGCCGCCACCGCCAGCGCGACAGCGACGAGCATCGCCGCGATCAGACCGACAATCCCGCTCCGCGTCACGCGGCCACACAGGCGATGCCGAGCCCTTGCCGGTCGCGGTGCCCGACCATGCCGGTCGGGCACTCATCGTTCAGCTCGACGAACACCTCGACCACGATGTCGTCGGCTGTGCCGGCACACGTGATCTCGCGGGCGTCGCCGTTGGGCTCGAAGGCGACGCACGAGCCCGGCCGCAGGATGCCGTCGGGCCGCTCGACCGCCGGTTCACGGCTGAAGAACGACGAGAGCAGCACTGCGCTCGATCCGATCAAGGCGGCGATTGCCATGAACCGCCAAGGCACCCGAGCCGGCCCGGAAGCAGCGAGCGGAGTCGGCTCAGGCGGGAGACGAGGTTCGCGCTCGGTGAAAAGCTCGTCCGGCAGGGAGCGAGCGGTCAACGAGCGGTCGTAGACGGCCCGACGACCGGGATCGGCAAGCACGCGGTACGCCTCGTTGATCGCCACCATCGAGTCGGACGAGCCGGCGCCACGGTCCGGGTGAGCGACCCGAGCAAGCGCCCGATAAGCAGCCCGAATCGCATCCTGCGAGGCGTTCGGCGGAACGCCTAAGACCTCGTAATGCGTCGCGATCAGGTCAGGCTAGGGCAGCCCCCGCGCGGCCAGACGGGTGAGGTGCCCAAGCGGAGGCGCCGAACTGGGAGGAGAGGGTGAACGGCTTTGCCGTGAACCCAACCCCGAAAGAAATAGTCGTGGCCGGAGGACACTGCCAGTCAGCGCATCCTCCGACCACGTTGCGTTGCATAGCGTTCCCGCGAGACGCGGGACCACAACCGCGCCTCACACCATGCTCGCTTGGTGGGACTGTAGCGCAGGTAATTCGCCGCGCTTTATCACTTCACGAAGGCATTTCAGAATTTGAACTCACCCGATAACAACGTCAGCTCTCGATGTTGGCCATGACGTGCTTGACGCGGGTGTAGTCGTCCAGCGCGTATGCCGACAGGTCCTTGCCGTAGCCCGACTTCTTGAAGCCGCCGTGCGGCATCTCGGCGACCAGCGGGATGTGGGTGTTGATCCAGACGCATCCGAAGTCGAGCCGCTTGGCCATCCGCATCGCACGACCGAAGTCCTTCGTCCACACGCTCGAGGCGAGCCCGTACTCGACGCCGTTCGCCCATCGCACCGCCTCGTCCTCGTCGGAGAACTGCTGGACGGTGATCACCGGGCCGAACACCTCGCGCTGGATCATCTCGTCGTCCTGCTTGAGGTCGGCGACGACGGTTGGCTCGACGAAGTAACCGGCCTCGCCGATGCGGTGGCCGCCCGCGGTGACGCGGGCGTGCGCCGGCGCCCGGTCGAGGAAGCCGGTGACGTGCGCTAGCTGGTTGGCGTTGTTGAGCGGCCCGAAGAGAACGTCCTCGGCGTCGGGTCCGCCGACGCCGGTGCCCTGAGCCTGGTCGGTGAGCGCCGACACGAAGTCCGGATAGACGTCCGGACCAGCGATCACTCGTGTGGCGGCGGTGCAGTCTTGCCCAGCGTTGAAGTAGCCGGCGATCGCGATCGCTTCCGCGGCGGCGGCGATGTCGGCGTCGTCGAACACCACGACCGGGGCCTTGCCGCCTAGTTCCAGATGCACCCGCTTGAGGCTCTTCGACGCCGCTTCGGCGACCTCCATGCCGGCTCGCACCGACCCGGTGATCGACACCATCGCCGGTACTTCGTGCTGCACCATCGCCCGCCCGGTGTCGCGGTCACCGCAGATCACGTTGAGCACGCCTGCCGGCAGGAACTCGGCCGCGATCTCGGCGAGGAGTCCGGTCGTCGCCGGCGTCGTGTCGCTGGGCTTCAGCACGACCGTGTTGCCGGCCGCAATCGCAGGGGCGAACTTCCACACCGCCATCATCATCGGATAGTTCCATGGGGCGACCTGGGCGCAGACGCCGACCGGCTCACGCCGGATCATCGACGTCATGTTGCGCATGTACTCGCCGGCGCTCTTGCCCTCCAGGTGACGGGCGGCGCTGGCGAAGAAACGGATCTGGTCGACCATCGGGGCGATCTCCTCGCCGCGGTGGACGGCGTACGGCTTGCCGGTGTTCTCGCTCTCGAGATGCATGAGTTCGTCGCCGCGTAGTTCGATCGCGTCGGCGATGCGGAACATCGCCAGCGAGCGCTCCGACGGCGTGCTGTCGCGCCACTCCTCGAAGGCGGTCGCCGCCGCCTGCATCGCCAGGTCGACATCGGCCGGCCCGGACAGCGTCGCCTCGGCGTACTGCTCACCGGTGGCCGGGTTGATCACCGCAGACGTGCGCCCGTCCTTGGCGTCGACCCACTCACCGTTGACGAAATTCTTGAAGGCCTTCATGGCCGAAGGTGTAGCAGATCGCCGGGCGGCCCGACAGAGGGTCGTCGGCCGCGGTCGCGGTGTAGCACGATAAGCACATGCCAGACCCCGTGATCGCCACCGTCGGAGTGCCGAAGGAGATCAAGACCCTCGAGCACCGGGTCGCGATGACGCCTGATGGCGTGCGCGAGCTCGAGCGCCACGGCATCAACGTCTACGTCGAGAAGGGGGCGGGTGAGGGGGCGTCGATCTCCGACGACGCGTACCGCGCCGCGGGCGCGGACATCGTTTCGACCGCCGACGAGGCGTGGAGCCAGCAGATGATCGTCAAGGTCAAGGAGCCCCAGGACGACGAGTTCCGCTACTTGCGACCCGACCTGACGCTGTTCACGTACCTGCACCTGGCCGCCTATCCGGGTGTCGCCAAGGCGCTCCTCGACGCGGGCACGACGGGGATCGCGTATGAGACCGTGCAGCTCGAGTCGGGCGCGCTGCCGCTCCTGGCGCCCATGAGCGAGGTCGCGGGGCGGTTGGCGCCGCAGATGGGCGCGCACTTCCTCGAGCGACACAACGGCGGGCGGGGCGTACTGATGGGTGGGGCGCCGGGCGTGCGCCCTGCGAAGGTGGTCGTGCTCGGCGCCGGCAACGTCGGATGGAACGCAGCCTGGATCGCGGCCGGCATGGAGGCGGAAGTGATCCTGATCGACAAGAACCTCGACCGCCTGCGGTGGGTCGATCAGATCCAACGAGGCCGTATATCCACGCTGGCGTCGAACCGCGGCGCGATCGAGCGGTCGGTGATCGAAGCCGACCTCGTGATCGGCGCCGTGCTGATCGCCGGCGGGCGTGCCCCCGTCGTCGTCGACGAGGCGATGGTGCGGGCGATGAAGCCCCGGTCCGTGATCGTCGACGTCGCCGTCGACCAGGGTGGGTGCATCGGCACGATCCGCGAGACGTCGCACGACGATCCGGTGTACGAGCTGCACGGCGTGATCCACTACGCGGTCGGCAACATGCCGGGCGCCGTGCCGCACACCTCTACCTATGCGCTGACGAACGCCACGCTGCCGTACATCCTCGACGTGGCGCTCCTGGGTGCCGCGGGCGCGGCGCGGCGCGACAAGGCGCTGGCGCACGGCGTCAACACCGCGGCCGGCCACGTCACCAACGCGCCGGTCGCGGAGTTCCTGGGCGAGCAGATGGTGCACCCGCTGACCGCCCTCGGCTGATCGGCGTCGGTGATCGCTGCGCAGCGCGCGCGACACGGCGTGTATCGTGCCGTCTCACAATGCGAACAACGCTCGAAAATCTTCTCGCGCTCGGAAGACCGATCCTCGCTGACGGCGCCACCGGTACCAACTACTTCGGGATGGGGCTCGGCCCGGGCGAACCGCCCGAGATGTGGAATCTCGATCATCCCGAGCGGGTGCGGGAATTGCACGCGGCGTTCGTCGCCGCCGGCGCCGACGTGATCCTGACCAACACCTTCGGATGCAACCGCTACCGACTCGGACTCCACGACGCCGCAGATCGCGCGTACGAGATCGCACACCGCGCCGCCGCACTCGCATCCGACGTTGCCGACGCCGTCGATCGGCCGGTGCTCGTCGCCGGGTCGGTCGGCCCGACCGGTGAACTACTCGACCCGCTCGGCACGATGACGGAAGACGCCGCAGCCGCGGCATTCGCCGAGCAGATCAGCGGGCTTCGCGACGGCGGTGCCGACATCGCCTGGATCGAGACCAAGTCGGCGGCGGGCGAGATGCGGGCGGCGGCACGGGCGGCGATCGAGTGCGGCGTGCCGTACGCCGTCACCGGCTCGTTCGACACCGCCGGCCGCACGATGATGGGCCTGGCCCCCTCGGAACTGGCCAACGTGTTCGACGGGCTGGAGGTGCAACCGGCCGCGATCGGGGCCAACTGCGGCGTCGGCGCGTCCGATCTGCTGATCGCGATTCAGCAGATCAGGCACGCGGGTGGCGTTGTGATCGCCAAGAGCAACTGCGGAGTCCCGCGCTTCGAGGGCACAGAGATCGTGTACTCCGGCGACCCGGCGGTGATGGCGAACTACGCCGTCTTGGCCGTCGACTCCGGGGCACGCATCATCGGCGGATGCTGCGGCACCTCACCCGAGCACCTGGCAGAGATGAAGCGCGCGCTCGACGCCCACCAACCGCGACCGACACCGTCGCTGGCCGAGATCGTGGCGACGGTCGGGCCCCTCGCCAACCCCGTCGCTGCCGACAACTCCCAAGCTCGCGAACGGCGTTCGTCGCGACGCCGCACGTAGCTTCGCCCGCACCGATCTTGCGTCTATAGACCGGGATCGCTCACACCGGGTTTGCGGCGGGTTTGCTTGATATCGCTTCGGCGCTGCTTCGAGATCAATCGGCGTTCCTTCGACGTCCGCGTCGGCTTGGTGGGGCGCCTCGGTGGGTCGACGTGGAGCGCCTCGCGCAGGCGTTCCACCAGACGTTGCTCGGCGAGCGTTCGGTTGCGCGTCTGGCTCCGTTGCTCGTCGACGACGACCCTGATCTCCGGTCCGAGGCGGTCGAGGACCCGCTGGCGTTGCACCGGTCCGAAGGCCGACGACGACTCCAGATCGAGCCGCAACTCAACTCGCGTGTGTGACCGGTTGGCGTGCTGCCCGCCCGGTCCGCCGGACGGCGAGAAGGAGACCTGAAGCTCGTGGCGCGGGATCCGGACCGAGCGGGTGACCACCAAGACGTCCGGCACGAACCCAGATTGGCATGGTCTACGCTCCAACGGCCAAGGTCGGCCCCGGCTGCCGAGAGGTGCGCGCCGGGGCCGACCGGGCGACGCGACCGTGATTTGATCGCGGCTGGGCCAGCACCCCTGCCGCGGCGGTGGTCGGTGGTGGGCGCCGAACGAAAGCGCGACCGGCGGGAACTCCACCGGAACGTCGGCGCCTGGTCACGTGATCACCGGCGGGCCGGGTCTGCGGATCGGTTGTGGAACTGCTGTTGATCGTGTCGCGTGCTGGCCGACCTGATCGACGCTATGTCACGACTCGCCGCCCGGGCAGGTTCGTTCGGGCAACGGAACGGGCACGGCTGCGCTTCGAGTCATCTCACTTGCGGAAGTAGAACTCGATCTCACTCACCGCGAGCTGATCGCTGGCCAGAGACGTGACCGTCTCGGTGACATGGAGCTCGACGACACGGACGCCGTCGCCGTTCTTGACCTCGTACTCCTTGCCGTCCGGGATGTCGTCGACCCGAAGGTCGTACGACTGGCCGGTGTCGAACACGAAGTGGATGACGCTGACCCGCTCACGATCTGCGAAACCCTCGGCGGCACCGTTCCAGAGCTTGATCCGCTCCAGGTCGAACGGTTCGTCGAAGGTCACGACGATCGTCGGCTGCGGGTCCTCGCCTGGGGCCACCCAGTACGTCAGCGGGTTGGTGTCTCGCAGGTTGTCACCCGGCTGGTCGGGCAGCTGGGAAGTGACCTGGAGTCCGATTGGCGCCAGCGGCACGTACGTCGGCCGCAACCTCGACTCGATCGAGTCCTTGAAGTCACCGACCTTGCCCATCGCCTTCTCGCGGAGGTTCGGAGTGAACCCGACCGTGAGGCCGACGAGCAGGATGAGGACGGCGATGATCGGCCGCAACTTGACGAACACTTTGGCGAGCGGGCTCGTCCGGGCCCGGTTCTTCTGCGCGCCGTCCTTCGTCTTCCACGGCCGGGCGCCGGCCTCCATCGTCTTGCGCCTGCGATGCGGGACCAGCTTCTGCCACCAGCGACGCTTGGCGACAGCGGCGGCCGCGAGCGTGGTTCCGCAACGACTGCAGAAGTTGCGCGCAGGCGGGTTGCCTTCGCCGCACTCGCCGCAGATGAGATCGCCGGGCAGGATCTTGCGCGAGGACGGCTGCTTGACCGGCTTCGGACGCTGCGTCGGCGCGGTCGGCTTCATCGGCGTGACCGCCGTCGGCTGACCGGCACCGACAGGCGTCACCGTGCCACCCACGATCGTCTCGCCGCGCGCCGCAACCGTCGTCTTGGCGACCGGCCGCGGCGTCTGGGGCGTCTGTGCGGGCGGTGCCGTGGCGTTGCTTGCCACGAGGCCGGTGGCGAGGTTGGGATCGCGCGGTGGCGGAGGCGCAGCCGGCGGCGCGACCTGGCTCACGGCCGTAGGCGGGCTAGGCGCGACGGCGGCCAGTCCGATTGCCGGCGTCGAACCGGCCATGCCCGGTGGACCGGGTGGTGCAGGCGGAGCGGCGGGAAAGCCGGGGGACGCGGCAGGAGGTCCAGGCGGACGCGGCGGACCACCCACACCCGGAGGACCAGGAGGAGCACCAGGAGGACCAGGCGGACGCGGCGGACCACCCACCCCCGGAGGACCCGGAGGCGCACCAGGCGGGCCAGGCGGACGCGGCGGAGCGCCCACGCCGGGAGGACCAGGGGGCGAACCAGGAGGACCGGCAGGGGAACCAGGAGGGCCAGGCGGACGCGGCGGACCGCCCACGCCGGGAGGACCAGGGGGCGAACCAGGAGGACCGGCAGGGG
>DASQTR010000444.1:0-2410 GCA_035641795.1 Ilumatobacter sp. | reverse complement strand
ACGTACCGGCGCATCCACTGGGCGCTGCCGTTCGGCGGCGTGAAGGACAGCGGCTACGGCCGCGACTCGGGGATCGAGAGCGTGTTCGAGAACACGCAGCTGAAGACGGCGTGGATCGACCTCACATGACGACCGGCGCCCATCCACTTCGTGATCGGGCGGCGATCGTCGGGGTCGGCTACACGGAGCTCTCGAGGCACTCGGGCGTGAGCACACAGACGCTGGCGTTGCGTGCCATCCGCGCCGCGCTCGACGACGCCGGGATCACCATCGCCGATGTCGACGGCGTGGCCTGCCACCGCGTGGGCGATTCGGTGCAGGCGGCGCTGGTCGCCCAAGCACTCGGCATCCGCGACCTCCGATTCCACCTTGACTTGTTCGGGGGTGGCAGCACCTCGGCGTCGGTCGTCGGCTCGGCGGCGATGGCAGTCGCCACGGGAATGGCGGAGTGCGTCGTGTGCTGGCGGGCGATCAACGCGCGCTCGGAGTTCCGCATGGGGGGAACGGGTCGGGCCGCGCCCGACACAGTCGAGTTCCAGTACCAGACGCCGTATGGCTACATGACGCCGCCGCAGCAGTTCGCAATGGTGGCGCGCGCCTACATGAACGCCTTCGGGGTGAGCGCCGAGGATCTCGGCCGGGTCGCGATCACCCAACGGCAGCACGCGGTCGCGAACGAGCGGGCGATGATGCGCTCGCCGATCACGATGGACGACTACCTCGCGTCGCGTTGGATCGTGGAGCCGCTCCGCCTGCTCGACTGCTGCCTCGAGACCGACGCCGGCGTCGCGATCGTCGTCACCCCCGTCGAGCGAGCGCGCGACCTGCGTCACGTCCCCGTCCGCATCACCGGCGCCGTCTTCGGCGGCGGGCACACGCTGTACTCGAACGGCCGCGGTGATCTCACCACGAGCGCGGCCGCCGACTCCTCGACGCGGCTCTATGCCATGGCTGGCCTCGGTCCCGACGACGTCGATGTGGCGGAGCTGTACGACGCGTTCACACCGCTCGTGCCCATGCAGCTCGAGGACTACGGATTCTGCAAGAAGGGTGACGCCGCCGCGTTCGCAGCCGACGGGACCACTGCGCTCGGAGGGCGGCTCCCCGTGAACACCCACGGCGGCTTCCTGTCGGAGGGGTACGTGCACGGGCTCAACCACGTCGCCGAGGCCGTGGCCCAGCTGCGCGGCACGTGTGGGCCGCGCCAGGTCGAAGGGGCCGAGGTCGCACTGTCGACCGGCCAGCCCGGTTACGTCGCCGGCACCACCTCGGCGCTCATCCTGACGAGAGACCGGTGAGCGCGCCCGAGAGCCGGCCGCTTCCCGTCGCCGACCGCGACTCGACGCCGTGGTGGGCCGGGCTCGCGGATCACGAGCTCCGGCTCCAGCGCTGCCACGCCTGCGGCACGCTTCGCTGGCCGCCGCGCGCGCTGTGCAGCCGGTGCGGTTCTCTGGACTGGTCCTGGGTCACCGCATCGGGCCGGGCGACCGTCGCGAGCTGGATCGTCACCCGGCACCAGTTCAGTGAGGCGTTCGAGGTGCCCTACGTGGTTGTGATGGCGCGACTCGACGAGCAAGACGACATCCTCGTGCCCGGCGCCTACGGCGGGGCGCCCGACGGGGACGACCTGCGCGTCGGCCGGCACCTCATTGCGGCGTTCGACGACGTCGCCGTGTCCGAGGGCGCCGACCCCGTGTCGCTGCTGCGCTGGATGCCGGCGACCGACGAGGGACGCTGATCGCGGTGCCGGTCGATCTCGACGTGCTGCGGGCGCACGCCGCCGCCCTCGAGGGCGAGCCCGACCGCATACTGGTGCCCGAGCCCGTCGTGAAGGACGCGCTGCGCGACCTCGGGATCATCGTGCCCCGGGGCGTAACCGTCGCCGACGGCGCCGAGGCGTCCGTGGCCGCCAAGCGCCTCGACGGCGCCGTCGCGCTCAAGGCGTTCGGCCCCGGCATCGTGCACAAGAGCGATGTCGGCGCGGTCCAGGTGGGCGTGGCGGCGGATGAGGTCGAGGACGCGACGGTGGCGATGACGGCGCGGCTCGCCGAGCACAGGATCACGCCGGCAGGCTTCCTGGTAGAGGCGCAACACGGGCCGGGCGTCGAGCTCATCGTCGGCGCAGTGCGCCACGACAGCTTCGGTCCCGTGGTGTTGCTCGGTGCCGGCGGGATGTTCACGGAGTTGGTCGACCGCACCGTGATGGGCCTGTACCCGCTCGACGAAGCATCGGCGCGGACGATGCTTGCCGACTTCCCGACGCCTGCGATGCTGGATGGCGCGCGTGGCGCCGATCCCGTCGACCGTGACGCGCTCGTGTCGTTGCTCCTCAGTGTCGCCGGGCCCGGTGGGCTCGTGGAGCAGCTCGGCGACGCGCTGGTCGAGTTCGAGTGCAATCCGGTGATCGCGA
>DASQTR010000443.1:0-12173 GCA_035641795.1 Ilumatobacter sp. | reverse complement strand
CGGCCATCACGGCGTGGCCGTTGGTAAGGCGCGCGACGTTCTCGGCTGAGGCATCGCCGAACAATGTCGCCGCCACGAACTCCAGGTCGCCCGGCGGGTCCGTGCTCGCCCACATCGACGCCGGCGCCTCGCAGTGATCGTCGGTGATGGAGATCAAATGTGCCGGCGCGGCCGCGAGCACCTCGAGAGTGTGTGGGGCGCCGTCTTCGCCCGTTGGCCCCAGCACGCCGTCGACGAGCTCCAGTGCACAGCCGTCTACCTCGTACCCGACGACGGTCGCCGCTGCCCCCACTTCGTCGCCGTACCGCAGGCCGGTGCCGGTAAAGGCCCAATGATCGGGCCGCTGGACGGTGAACCCCCCGGTGCCGCGCGGCACGGCCTCGCCGACGAGGTAGTAGCCGCCGCGTGTGAACGACAAGCCGATCGTGTGCGCCTCTGGCCGGCCGATCAGGGGATCGGACCAGCAGCTCGTCAAGGTGTGTTTGAGGTCCGTGTCGCGCACCGGATCGGCGGTGCGCGCGCCGGCCTTGTAGCAGATCATCGACTCGTGGCCGGTGGAGTAGCGGACCTGCCAGAAGCTCGTGTTGCCGGAGAGGATCGCCCAGTTGCCACCGGCCTCGACGAAACGGTCGACCGTGTCGCGCATCCCCCAGGACCAGTACTCGTTGTGGCCGGCTGTGAGCAGCAGCCGCTGGCCGTCGAGAACGCTCGGATCGGCGTCGAGGTCGGCGTCGACGGCGTAGTCGAGTTCGATGCCCTCGCGGTCGGCCCACTCGGCAAGACGGCGCTCCCAGTTGAACCACCCGGCCGATCCCGTCCACAACGGGATCTCGTGATCCGCGAGATACTGCGCGAAGCGCTGATGCTGCGGGTCGTACTCGCCGACGTTCGCGACGCGCAGGTCGTAGCCGTCGTCATCGACCGGGCGGGTGATGTATCCGATCTCGAGCGGTCGCCGGAACGACACCTCGCTGGCGCCGCTGTACAGACACTTGCCGCCCCACTGGTTGTACGCCTGCCACGTGTTGGTGCCGAGGTGCAGCAACGTCGTCGGACGATCTGGGCCTCGATGACGTACCACCACGAACGCCTGCGAGACATCGTGCGGTCCCTCTCCCGTCCGCAGCTCGATCTCGTAGAAGCCGGGTCGCCACGACGCTTCGGTCGGGATCGTCAACGCCACCGGCCAGTCGCAACCCGCGCGCCACGCGTCTTCGGGCACGGGATGGTCGGGGACCGACGCAGTCGTGCGCCAGACGACCTCGCGGGCTCGGCCGAGGCGTGCGACCTCGACGTGGATCGCCGAAACGCGACTCGCACAATGTAGGTCGACCGGATCGCCGGCGACGACGCTCTGGCGCGCGGTGTACCCCTCGACCGTCGGCCAGCGCGTGAAGTGTCGGTGCCCCATGCGTACGTGTGTAGCCGCAGCGCTAGCGATTCGCGCGCTCGGCGCGGGTGGCGGTGCCGACCGGCTCGGACGAGCGGACGAATCCGAGCAGCGGCGTCGCACGCACGCGCGCCTGGGCGCCTTGCGGGGCCGACGTGCGCTCGGTGGCCAGCCAGGCGACTACCGAAGCACGACGCCCGTCGTCGACAGCCAGATACGTCGAGAAGCGATCGCGGTCGGCGAACGGGTTGAGAACGTTGGAGTACGGGACGACGTCGCTCGGCCGGCGGGTTCGAGCCACGAGGCCGATCCGTACCCGCGTGGCCACACAGTCGACCAGCCCTGCGACGATCGACCATGCCGCCCACAGAAGGGGCAGCCAGCACAGCGCCGCGAGCACTGCGGCGAGCGCCTCGATCAGATCGATCTGTCCAGGCACGCGCTCGAGCAGCGATGTCAGCTCCTCGCCGTCGGACAACCGATTGAGGAAGCCCTGCAGCCAGCGGGACGCAAGCAATACGACGAGCCCGACCGCCGCCACCTTGGCAGGGTGCTGCCCATAGCCGGGGCGGATCGGGTAGTGGATGCGGATTATGTGCGGGCGGCCGCCGGCCTCGCTCCACGCGAACCGGTCGTCCTCTGGGGCGACGGGCAACTGGTCGTGAACCTGCTCGGCGACGCCCATCACGCAAGCCAGCGCAAGCGCTGCCTGCTGTGGCGCCGGAGCGAGCACGGTGGCCTCGGGAGGGATGCGAGCCCGCAGTCGACGCCGGTACGCCATCCAGCGCGTCGCTCGTTCGCTGCCGAGCCCCGTCGGCTTCTGGTCGGATGTGATCGTGCGGTCGAACGTGGCCAGCGCCAGGCAGATGACCGCCAGCAGCACGGCGAGGGCGATCGCTCGCGACTTCCATGAGTCGGCGACGGCGACGTCGGCGCCGCGCGTCAGCGAGTAGGTGAGCGCGATCACCCCGACCGCGGTTGCCGCGGCACCCGGCGCGATCGACGTCCATTCGAAGCGGCGCGCGCTCAGTCCCAGCGACTGCGCATGTGTGGCAACGGCGTGACCGAACCGCGTGCGCCAACGGCGATCGAGCCGGTGCTGCGACATCGCCAGCGTGCCCGCCGAGCTGACGTCATTGAACGCGCGCGACATCAGGTGGCTGAGCACCTGCTGCTCGTACGGGTGGAGGGAGTCGCCCGCCGCGCCCTGGCCGCGGGTGACCACGACCAGCTCGTCGTCGACGACGGCCAGGCGGACCCAGCCGCGAGCGGCGAGGTCGAGCGCGGTTGCGGTGATCGCGCTGGATGGCACGCGGAAATCGTTGGTGAGCAGCGCGACCACCGCCGGCGGCTCCAAGCCGCCGCCGTCGATCGGCGGCGGCTTCCGGTCGGGTGCGTCGTCCGGCGGGGTCGCCGGCGCCGGGCGCGTCGCGTACTGCGACCACATGTGGTACAGCCAGCCCGCCAAGGTCGCCACGGCGGCGATCGTCAGCGACTGCGTGTGCGGGCGATCGACGAGCGCGACAGCATCGGCGACCACCCCGATCATGAGGTCATCTTGGCATGGGTGTGTACCTCCGGAGTGCGACCGATGGGGCGTCGCAGCGCAGTCGCGTTGGTAGCGTTCGCCCGATGTCCGCAGGCAGCGACTCGGCGCCCGACCCGGGAGGCGACGAGTCCGCGCCCGCGTTGGCTGTGATCGGAACGGGTTACGTGGGGCTCACCACCGGAGCCTGTCTCGCACATCTGGGGTTCCACGTCGCGTGTGCCGACATCGACGAGGCAAAGGTGGCACGGCTGCAAGCGGGCGAGATCCCGATCGTCGAGGAAGGGCTCGACCAGATCGTCGCCGGCGCCGTCGCAGCCGGACGTCTGCGGTTCATGGTCGGCGCCGCCAGCGCGGCTGCGGACGCCGACATCGTGTTCCTGTGTGTACCCACGCCACAGGACGAGGACGGCAGCGCCGACCTCTCGTACATCGAGGCGGCGGCCGGTGAGATCGGCCCGGTGCTGCGCCCGGGAGCCGTCGTCGTCAACAAGTCGACGGTGCCTGTCGGCTCGACGCGGGTGGTCGAGCGGGTGCTGCAACGTCGTGATGTGGCGGTCGTCTCCAACCCCGAGTTCCTGCGCGAGGGAACCGCGGTCAACGACTTCCTTCACCCCGATCGGGTCGTGATCGGCGGCGACGACGTGGCTGCAGCCGAGCGCGTCGCGGCGCTCTATCGCGACCTCGGGACACAGATCCTGATCACCGACGCCGCATCCGCGGAGACCATCAAGTACGCCGCGAACGGGTTCCTGGCGATGAAGATCTCGTTCGTCAACGCTGTGGCTGCACTCTGCGAGGCGGTCGGCGCCGACGTCCACCACGTGATCGACGGGATCGGCTCCGACCAGCGCATCGGACGCGCGTTCCTCCGTCCTGGGCCCGGATGGGGTGGTAGCTGCTTCCCGAAGGACTCGCGGGCGTTGGTGAGCATCGCCGCCAAGCACGGCTACGACTTCTCCATGATGCGCGGCGTGATCGCCGTCAACGACGAGCAGCGCGAGCGGATGGTTCGCAAGGTGGTGACTGCCGCCGGGCGCGACGGCAGCACGCCCGGTAGCGAGCCGCTCGCCGGCGTGTGCATCGCCGCCCTCGGTCTGACGTTCAAGGCCGGCACCGACGATCTGCGCGACTCGCCGAGCCTGGCGATCATCGCCGAGCTGCAACATCTCGGCGCCTCCGTCCGTGCCTACGACCCGACCGTTGGCGGCGGCCTCGACCACCTGCAGCGCCGGCGCCTCGACGGTCTCGAGCTGGCGGCTGACCCGTACGCTGCGGCCACCGGCGCCGATGTGAGCGTGGTGCTCACCGAGTGGCCAGAGTTCGGTGATCTCGACCTCGACCGGCTCGCCCACGTCATGCGCGGACGCGCCATCGTCGACACCCGCAACGTGCTCGATCCGGCCGCAGTCCGCTCGCGCGGCCTGGACTACGACGGCGTCGGACGCCGCTGATGGCGCACGTCCTGCTGGCCGGCGGCGCCGGCTTCATCGGATCCCACCTCACCGACCGCCTGCTCGCCCGCGGCGACACCGTGGTCTGCGTCGACGATCTCTCGACGGGATCACGCGAGCACACCAAGGCGCACGCCAAGGACGCCCGCTACTGGTTCCTCGACCGCGATATCACGCTGCCCGGTTTGGCCGAGGCGATCGGCAGCGACCACTTCGACGTCGTAATGAACCTCGCCAGCCCTGCCTCGCCGCCGGCGTACCTGGCGCGGCCGATCGCGACGCTGGAGGTCGGCAGCACGGGCACGCAGGCCTTGCTCGACATCGCGGTGCGCGACGGCGCCCGGTTCTTCCTCGCCTCCACGAGCGAGGTCTACGGCGATCCGCTCGAGCACCCGCAGGTGGAAAGCTACTGGGGCAACGTGAACCCCGTCGGGGAGCGCTCGGTCTACGACGAGGCCAAGCGGTTCGCCGAGGCGCTGACAGCGGCATACGGCAGAGTGCACGGACTCCAGGTACGGATCGCCCGCATCTTCAACACATACGGACCGCGCATGCAGTTGGACGACGGGCGGGTCGTGACCAATCTCGTGCACCAGGCGCTCACGGGCGAACCGTTGACGATCTACGGCGACGGCAGGCAGACGCGCAGCTTCTGCTACGTCGACGACGAGGTGACCGGACTGCTCGCTTTGCTCGACGGGCCGATCGACACGCCGGTCAACATCGGCAACCCCAACGAGGTCACGATGCGCGAACTGGCGGCGCTCGTGCTCGAGCTGACCGGCGCCAGTTCGACCGTGGTGCACATGCCGCTGCCCGCCGACGACCCGCGTGTGCGCCGCCCCGACATCTCGCTCGCCCGCAAGGTGCTCGGTTGGGACCCGGCCATCGATCTGCGCGAAGGCCTCACGCGGACGATTGCGTACCACCGGGCGGCCCTGACCGCCCGGACTGCGTAGCGGTGCCCGCCTGCCTCATGCGAGCGATTCGAACACGTAGTTGCTCTGCTTGACCGCCGCCATCGTGGCACTCGAGGCGAGCGAGTAACGATGCCCCGGGTACAGGATCACGTCGTCGTCGACCCGTGACAGGCGCCTGAGGCTCTCCGCCATCAATGCCGGGTCGCTGCCGGGCAAATCGGTTCGGCCGCACCCGTCCAGGAACAGCGTGTCGCCCGACACGAGCTTGCCGGCGACGAGGAAGCACTGACTCCCCGGGGTGTGTCCGGGGGTGTGCACGAGCTCGATGGCCACGTCGCCGACCATCACCCTCTCGCCGGAGTCGTGGGCGACGAGGTCGTGCTCCGACACGCCGGCCGCCCGCGTCACCCACGGCACTTCGTCGCGCTGCACGTGGATCGGACAGGCCACCTGCTCGAGCAACTGCGCGATGCCGGGGATCGTGTTGCCGAACAGGCTGCCACCGACATGGTCAGGGTGGTAATGGGTCGCGAGTACCCCGACCACGCTCATCCGGTCGGCGGCGACGCGAGCCACGAGCCCGGCGGGGTCGTAGGCCGGATCCACGAGGACGCACTCCTCCGTGTCACGGTCGCCGATCGCGTACACGAAGTTCGCCATCTGCGCTGCGACGGGATCGTCGACGGCGAAGTCGCGGCCCGACAGCAACTGCCGGAAATAGACGCGATCGCTGCCAGGCCCGCCGTTGGGGGAATCCACCGCGCGAGCGTACGCTCGAACCCGATGAGCGCGCCGATCGGCTCCGACCGCGCGACGGCCGACGTGCGCCGGCTCACGACGTTGAGCGCCGGCCAGGCGATCGTGTTCGGCGGCGACCGCATCGTGACCGTCGACGAGACGCTCGCGGCCGCCTTCCGGCCGGGCGACCGTCTCCTTGTCGATCCCGACACCGGCGCGCTGTTGCACGTCACAGCGGCCGATCACGCGATCGCATCCTCCGCCGTCGATGCCGCGCACGCGGCGTTCATGGCGCTGGCGGCGTGCACCGACCAGCAGATCTCCGCCTTCTTCGAGCTGTTCGCGGATCTGCTCGAGAAGCCCGACGTCGTGGAGGTCATCGACGCCGCCAACGCAGCAGACGTCGCCGCGGCCACGGCGCGGGGCCGCTCCACGACGCGCCTGGAACTGACACGGCCGATGCGGGCTGGGATGGTGCACGGACTGCGCGGTTGGGCGGTCAGCGAGCTTCGGCGCGACCAGCCGCAGGCGCGAATCGACCATGCCGGGTGGAGCGTCGAGCTGCGGCGTGCGCCGGTCGGGGTGGTGGGCTTCGTGTTCGAAGGCCGGCCGAATGTCTTCGCCGATGCGGTTGGGGTGCTCCGCACCGGCAACACCGTCGTGTTCCGGATCGGCTCCGACGCATTGGGGACCGCACAGGCGATGATGTCCGACGTCGTGGCGCCGGCGTTGGCGTCGGCCGGGCTGCCGGTGGGAGCGATCAGCCTGGTGGCCTCGGCCGCGCGTGCCGCAGGTTGGGCACTGTTCTCGGATCGGCGCCTCTCACTCGCCGTCGCCCGCGGCTCGGGACGGGCGGTCGCCCAACTCGGCGCGGTGGCGCGACAGGCCGGCGTCCCCGTCAGCCTCCACGGCACCGGCGGAGCGTGGGTCGTGGCCGCCGGGGACGCTGACCGGGAACGCTTCGTGGCGAGTGTGATGCACTCGCTCGACCGCAAGGTGTGCAACACGCTCAACGTCTGCTGCATCGTGCGCGAGCGGGCCGCCGAACTCGTGCCGGCGTTCGTGGAGGCCGCCAAGGCTGCTGCCCGGCCGCACGAGCAGGACGCCCGCGTGCACGCCACTCCGGCGGCGATGGCGTTCGTGCCCGCTGACGATCGGTCGGCAACCGCTCGCGTCTCGCGGGCCGGCGGCGTTGTCGACGAGCCGTTCGTCACCGAGCTCGCCGTCGATCGATTGGGCGAGGAATGGGAGTGGGAGCGCTCGCCGGAGGCTGCCGTCCACGTCGTCGATTCCGTAGCGGAGGCGGTGATCCTGCACAATCGGCTCAGCCCGCGGTTCGTGGCGTCGCTGATCAGTGAGAGCGACCAGGGGCACGACCGCTTCTTCGCCACCGTCGACGCCCCGTTCGTCGGTGACGGTTTCACGCGCTGGGTCGACGGCCAGTACGCGCTCGGCACACCAGAGCTCGGCCTCGCGAACTGGGAGCACGGCCGAATCCTCGGTCGCGGGGCGATCCTGTCGGGCGACAGCGTCCACACCGTCCGCTACCGCGCGCACATCGAGAACAACGACACGCATCGCTAGAACAACGTGCGCGAGCTCGGAAGCCGCAGGTGGCGGTTTACAGCCAGACGCCGTTGATGTCGACGACGAGATGCACTGCGTTCTGTGAGAACACGCACAGGTCACCTTCGTCGCTCAACTTCACCATCGCACCGTTCGCCGTCACCCGCTGTTGCGGCGTGATGTTGAGGTTCGACGCCAGCGGACGAGCACCGCACGGGTAGGCCGTGACGTACGAGTTGGTGCCGACGTCGACGCCGGTGATGTTGACCGACGCCGCCCGTGCATCGGCCGGCACACCCTGGCGGCCGGCAATCCGCAGGCGCACCACCTGCCCCGACGCCAGCGGTGCGCCACCGGTCGCCTGGTTCAGTTCGGACTGTGGCAGACGGCTGTCGAACATCCGCACCGGCGACAGCGGCTGGAACTGGTAGCCGCCGGAGCCGCCGAAGTAGCCGGAGAGGTCGACCGCGACGTCGACCCCGACGTTGGCCTGCAGGCACACCATCCCCGCAGAGACCGGTACCACGACCGTGTTGGCGCGGACCTCGGACTGACCGAAGTTGATAGAGGAGATCTCGTGACCGGCGGGAGAGCCGCACGGAAAGACCCGAATGAAGCCGGGATCGTCGGGCCCGACGGCTGTGAGGTTGAGCGCCACGGCAGTGGCGTCACCCGGCGCTCCCGGTGCGACGCCTGAGACCGTGAGCGGGCGCACTTCGCCAGCCTGCAGACGGACTCCCGTGTCGCGCGAGTCGTAGAGGCGCACCGGCGTGACCGGTGTGAATCCGGCTCCGTTCCCGCGGCGGTAATAACCATTGATGTCGATCACGACGTCGGTGTCGCTCATCGAGTAAAGGCACATCTTTCCGTTCGACAGCGGCACGAACGCCTGGTTCGCGACCACAGTGCCCGGCCGGTACCCCAATGTGCTGACCTCTGGTCGGCTGCTCGTGCAATTGTAGGTCGTCAAGTAGCCGGCGTCGCTGGAGTCGGTGCTCACGAAGTTGGCACTCACGGCCAGGATGTCCGGATCGTCGGTGATCTGGATCTCTGTGACGGTGTTGCGCGTCAGCCGTACCGACCGCAGCGCGATCCTGCTGTCGACGTACCGGAACGGCGTCACCGGCTCGTAGCGGGCGGCTTCGGTCGCCGGCGTGGCGTTTGTCGGCTCGGGCGGCGGGGGCGGGGGCTGAACTGACAGCGGGGCGTTGCGGTTCACGGTGAACGACCACGTGATGCTGCCGCCGTTGGAGTTGACGGTCGCCGTGTAGGTGCCGTCGGCGAGCGGATCACGCGGCATGACGACGATCGCATTGTCGCCGTCCAGGATCGCCTTGGCGGTGCCGTCGGACACGTTGCCCTTGTGCAGCGCGCAGGTGGCGATTGGCCCCGATGGACCGGTCAATGTGGCGTTCGCCGAGGTGACGTCGCCGGGCATCATCGCGATCAGCGGCACGCCGGCAGCACCGGTCCACCCGCACATGGTCATGGGGTTCGGCGCCTCGGTCACGAACGAGTGCAGGGGTACCGTCGCGCCGTCGCCGGGGAACACGATCGGCGTCGCGGGCCGCGCTGAGCTGTCGAGCCCGCGCAGCACGTCGAGCGTGCCCGCGGAGTGCCACGGCGTGGGCGTGCTGCTGGAAACGCACATCCCGAATCCGCTGGCGCGCAGGTTGTGGCGGAGGATTCCGATCGCGTGGAAGGGGCCGGTCATCCACAGATCGATGTGGTTGCGGGCCGAGGCCGTGACCGAGCTGCTGACGGCGACGTTGCCGCTGTTGCCGGCGATGTCGCCGCCGCTCGTGTACCCCGGCTTGCCCGGGGTCTCGTCGTGGGAGATCCCGTTCTGGAGCATGTAGCACGAGTGCGCCTCGTCCTGCGCCGACCACTCGCCGTTCGCGGTCACCGGATCGACGCCCGACATCGCGCGATAGGTGTTGACGATCCCCAACCAGTCGTCGTCGGCAACGGCCCGTGCGGAGCTGGACGCGATCGGGGCGACGAGGATGGCTGCGCTGGTGACCGCCGCGGCGAGACCGGAAAGGAGCGGAAGGCGGCAGAACCTGAGCCTGCTGCGTGGTCGCGAGGAACCCGCGCCGTACTGCTCTGTCACGCAAACTCATCGGAGCGAGGGCCGCGGCGCTTGACGATCTTGAGCAAAATTTGCAGCCACCGCAGCCGATTTGCCGCGGCGTGTGATATTCGGGGGTTGGGTAGCGTGCCGGCCGTGGCTCCCGCCGATCGTGTGCCGTTTCGACGCGTGCGGTCGCGGGCACTGGCCGCATGCGTCGGCGCCCTCGTGCTGGCGGGCTGCGCCCCTCCTCCGGAGCCGGTCGCCGTCGCGTCCCATCGCACTAGTGAGGCCACAAGCACCGGCACGACCCAGGCCGGCTCGTCGTCCGCTCCGGCCACAACCGCGCCCGCCGCGACGACGACCACGGTGGCTCGCCGGTCGACCGCGCCGACGACTGAGTCAGGAGCTGTTTCGCGGTCGACCTCGGCGGGGGATAGGCGGTATCCCCGCCTGGGGTCGGCCGACATCGATGTCGAGCGGTACGACGTGTCGCTCACATACGACGTCGCCACTGTGTCGCTCGCCGGCACGATCACGGTCTCCGGAAGATTCGTCAACGACACCGACCAGATCGCGCTCGACGCAGCCGGACCGCGAGTAGGCGGTGTCATCCAAGACAACCGAGCGCTCACCTTCACGCACGCCGACGACGAATTGATCGCGGCGCTCGACGCCGTCCAACCCGCGGGATCCACGTTCGAGATCACGGTCGACTTCACCAGTACCGTGCCGAGGTCGGGCAACTTCCTCCAACGTGCGGGCCTGTTCGTCAACCAGGACGGTCCGGGCGTCTGGTCGGTGAACGAACCCGACGGCACGAGCACGTGGCTGCCGGTCAGCGATCACCCCACCGACAAGGCGGCGTGGCGATTCGAGGTGACGGTGCCCGAGGGATTGTCCGCTATCGCCAACGGCGAACTCGAGGGCACGACGCGCGACGGGCCGACCCGGTCCTCGACATGGACGTGGAGCCAGCGCGAACCGATGGCTTCGTATCTCGTGCTGCTGCTGATCGGTGACTACGAGCCCCGCGACGGAGGGCGTTCGACCACGGGCGTCAAGCTGGACAACGTCGCCGAACCGCCGGACGCGGCTGACCTCGCCAACTACACCTCGGTCGTGGATCGGCAGCTGTCGTTCTTCGCCGAGCACTTCGGTGCATACCCCTTCGACCGCTACGGCATCGCACTCGCCGACTCGGCCTCTGGCCTGGCGATGGAGACGCAGGGTCTACCGCTGTTCAGCGAGGACGATCTCGACGGATCCCTGGGGTACTTCCAACATCTGTTGCTGGCGCACGAGTTGGCGCACCAGTGGTTCGGTGACGCCGTCTCTCCGGCGCAGTGGGACGACATCTGGCTGAACGAGGGATGGGCCACGTACGCGCATTGGCTGTGGCTCGACCACGAGGGCCTCGACACACTCGATGCGATGGCGGAACGGGCGCTGGTGCAGACCGGCCACGGTGGCGGTCCGATCAGTCGCCCTGACGATCTGTTCGGGGACGTCTCCTACCAAGGCGGCGCGGCGGTGCTACACGCACTGCGGTTGACGCTCGGAGATGCCGACTTCTTCACCGGAGCCCGGGCGTGGGTCGCGGATCACCTGGATTCGGCGGCGTCGACCGACGACTTCCAGGCGACGATGGAGGCGGCCAGCGGGCGCGAACTCGACGACTTCTTCGCCACGTGGGTGCACGCGCCGGATCGACCGGCGACGTTCCCCGCGCCAACCTGATCTCAATGGCGGCCTAGGACCCTGTCGATGACGCCACCCCAGAGGCGGCTGGGTCGTCCGGTGCGCAGCTCCACCTTGTCGGCGCGGGCCGCCGCCATGCGGGTTCCGTTAACGCCTAGCCAGCGCAGCGGCTCCGGTTCCCAGGCCCGTGACGTGTGCCCTACCCATGGCAGGCCGACGAGCTCGTCGTCGCCGCTCGCCGTGCTGCCGGTGATCAGTGCCGCCAGCGTGCGGCCGGCGAGATGCGTGGTGGCGACGCCGTCGCCGACATAGCCGCCCGCGGCGGCCACGCCCGCCGATCTGTCGAACCTGACGAAGGGCGTCCAGTCGCGCGGAGCCGCCAGCACACCGCCCCAGTGGTGGGTGATCGCACTGTGCCGGAGCACAGGGAACAGCTCCCGCAGAGCGTCGGTCAGGAGGTCGCGCACACCCCCGTCGGTGTCGTACTCCGGCCGCACCTTGGAACCGAAGTGATACGGGGCGCCGCGCCCGCCGAAGGCGATCCGCCCGTCGTTGGTGCGCTGGCCGTAGATGATCAGCCGCCGGCCGTCGTGGAACGTCGGCCGCCCGGCCAGACCGATTTCCTCCCACACCTCGTCGGTGAGCGGCTCGGTGGCGATCATCAGCGAGTAGATCGGCAGCAATGCTCTGTGCTCCCCGGCGAACTGCGCGGTGTAGCCCTCCGTCGCGCGCACCACGACCTCGGCGTCGATCCTGCCGCCGGCGGTGGTGAGCCGGCGCGGCCCGA
>DASQTR010000442.1:0-2882 GCA_035641795.1 Ilumatobacter sp. | reverse complement strand
ATGTTCGCCGGCCCCTCAACCGCAGGCGCCGAACGGCGCATCGGCATTGCCTGACAACGCCGTCGGGCAACGTGTACGGGTCGGCAAGTGTGTTGTCGTCGTGTGTGTCGTGGGGTTGTCAGGGCCGGAACGGGGCACCGGTGCCGATCATCGAGTTGCGGGTGACGAGCGCCGCAGTTCGCCGGGCGCCCAGCCTTCGGTGTGCTCCGGCCGCAAAGGCAGGACCATGAACCGCTGCTCCGACGTCGAGTCAACGACGCGCACCTCGACATCGTCGTCGAGCTCCACCCCGAACTCGGCGAGCACGGCGCGCGGCTCCCGCACGACGCGGCTGCGGTACTCGAACGACTTGTACCAGGCGGGCGGGTCGCCGAGCACCGCCCCTGGGTAGCACGAGCACAGTGTGCAGACGATCATGTGGTGGACGTGAGGCGTGTTCTCCATCACCGCCACCGGCACGGTCATCGGCGTGTACTCCGACAGCGTCACCGTACCGTCGGCGACCAATTGGTCCTTGAACTCGGGGTCGGTCCAGGCGCGAGCGACGATCTTGGCTCCGAGTGCCGGGCTCGGCCCGTGACCGTTCTCGAACACCATTTCGCGGGCGACGATCGCGGCGTCGACGTCGTCGTGGTGCACGTGGCCGTGCTCCTCGAGATGGTGCTCGAGCGCCTCGGTGCGCTCGTGGGGGGTCGAGTCGTGGCTCATGTTGCGTCCTCCAGATCGCGTTCCCAGATGTCGACGAGCAGCGTGTGCGTGGCGTCGGGGCCGAATACGTCGGCGGCGTCGAACGACACGGTGTAGACGTGCTCGGGCCGTCCGTGGCGTCCGGTGGCGGCCGACTCGGTCGGGTGCGGCCACGTACACGAGTGGCGCACGACGGTGCCGAAATGGCGCCGGGTGTACCGCGGCACGCGCGGGTGGTCGGGCGTGACCGGGTTGCGGACGCGCACGCGCTGGCCCGCTGCGAACCGGGGCGGTTCGACCGGCTCGGCCCACGGATCGTCGTGGCGCTCCGGCGACGGCTCCCGAGGCCCGTCGAGCAGGCCCTGCTCCGCTGCCATCTGCTCGGCGGCCCACAGCCAGCGCTGGTTGTAGCGCGATGCCAGGTATTCGGCGGGCGGCATGCGCTCGATCGTCCAGCGGAAGTGATCGACGGTGGTGTTACTCATCAAGTGGCGTGTGATCGCAGCCGCCCGACCTTCCCATGGCTCGTGGTAGAGCGGCTCGTCTTCCTCGATCGGAATCGCCCCGAACCCGTGCATGCCCCCCAGGTCGTGGACTCCGTCCATGCGGTGATTTTGACAGACCGCCTCAGCGTGTCCGCACCGACAAGCGAGCCAACAATTCTGTCGTCGTGTCCCGTGGATCAACGTGGCTACGCGCTCGCCGGCGTCGCTCAGCTGTTCCTTGGGTGAGCGCCATTGAGGCATTCGCTCCGATTGCTCGCCCGTCGCTCGCCGAGCAGCAGCAGCAACGAGCGTCGAACGTCGCAAGCGCATCACGGCCGATCCGCGCCATCACTCGCGGTGAACGACGTTGCTGTTGGTCAGAATCGTTGATGATCAAAGAGATGTGACAGGAGATCTCGCTCAGAGGGCTGGACCCCGCCTCTGGAGGACAGCTCGGCAAGCACGGCGAACTGCCGCCCTCCTCGAGGTAGCCCGCGAAGCCGGAGTCCGGTGCGGCGCTGTCGCTTGCGTCAGTGATGAGACCGACACTGATGCGCGCGTTCGCGAAGTCGGCTTCGGTCTGGAAGTATTTCGCGGTCGCCCCTCGCTGCAGTATCGCCAACACGTCATCGATGCTGAGTAACGGGGTCCGATCTGGCGGCAACGGGCCGAGTGACCATGGGCCAAGCTGTTCTGTCGATGCGACCGTGTCAACAACGACCAACCCGCTCAACCGAGACTGTGTCTCAATTGCGGTCGGCGCGCTCGTGCTCCGTGAGGGCGTGCGGTCGCTTTCAACGGTGAGTGGGATCGTGAGTCGTCGCATCCCGAAACGGTGATTGCGGCCACGGTAAGGAGGACGGCGCACTGCACAGGGTGTTGGACGTCCGAATGCAGCGGCGGTTCCGTTGCCCGACCACGAGCGCAGAATGCCCAGAGAGAATGGTTGCTGTCGAGTCTTGAGTATCCGCGCTGGTGGCGGGTGCGGCTGGCAGTGGTGATCGCGAAAATCGGACGGTCACGGTGATCTGGGGCTCATGCGAGCTGGCTACTATGGGGGCCTCACTGCCTCGGGAGGTGCCCTCATGCGCCGGATCTGTTTACGATCCATGGTGCTCGCCATGGCAGCGGTGATCCTCACCGCTACGAGCGCGGCCGCCGCGCCGCCAAGTTGGCCCGACACGAACCCGTCGGCCGACGCCAAGGTCCGACACACCTTCGTGTGGATCCCGGCAGGCGATCACCGGATCCCCGGCATTTTCACCGTGCCGAAGGCTGGTGGCGCGGCCCGCACCTATCCGGCGGTGCTCATGCTGCACGGGTTCGCCAGTCACAAGGACGAGGTCGGCGACATGTACCTCCGCGAGGCTCGTGAGCTCGGCGAGCGCGGCATTGCCTCGCTACGCATCGACTTCGCCGGGACTGGTGACAGCGAGCAGCCATACACAGCGAACACCTGGACGGGTATGGTGGCCGATGCGACGACGGCCTACGACTGGTTGGTGGGCAACCCACACACGGTCGACGATCGCGTCGGTGTGCTGGGCTTCAGCATGGGCGCGAAGGTCGGTTTGGGGCTTCTCGCTGAGCGGCCGCAGGCTGCGACGTTCGCCAGCTGGTCGGGTGCATTGCAGGACGGAATCCCCCCGGGATTCATCGACCTCTACCCTGAGGCGCAGGCGAACGGATCAGTGGTCCTCGATCTCGGCT
>DASQTR010000441.1:0-2246 GCA_035641795.1 Ilumatobacter sp. | reverse complement strand
ATCACGCCGCACGCGAGCTGGTGACCGGTCGGGACGTCCGCGAGGTCCTGGTGACGGCGTTCGCGTCGATCTGCGCCACCGGCGACGATCAGGCACCTGACAACGACCCGATCGAGGTCTTCTTCTATGCGCGGCACCGGTACGCGCTGCTGGCCGACCAGTTGCTCGTCGGCGGCGACGAGCTCGATCGCAAGGTGGTGTACGGGCGCGACCCCCAGCCGTTGCTGGATCTCTTGGCGCGACAGGGTGACGACGTCCTGGCTGGCCTGAAGGTCGTGGACACCCGCGAAATGCCCGGTCACTTCGTGTACGGGGCGCCACCGCCGACCGCGCTGTTCGCGGAGCCGGCGAAGTGTGGCGGCATCGTCTGCTTCGAGCGCAGGCCGCCGTGGTTCCGGTTGGTCAGTGGGCAGGTGGGCGCCGTCACCGAGTGCGTCACCGTCATCATGACGGTGTACAACGACGCCGCCACGATCGACGCAGCGATCGACTCGATCCTCGAGCAGAGCTACCGGAACCTCGAGCTGATCGTCGTCGACGACGGCAGCACCGACGGCTCGCTCGACATCGTGAGGCGCAAGATGAGCCACGATGGCCGCATCCGCCTGCTGCGGACGCCCGCCAACAGCGGCACCTACGTGGCCAAGAACCTCGGGATGGTCCACGCGACCGGAGAGTTCGTCGCGTTCCAGGACGCCGACGACGTGTCGCTGGCGCACAGGATCGAGCTGCAGGTGGCCGCCCTGCACTCGGACCCCACGGCGATCGCGAACATGCTGCGCTACCAGCGGTTGCCCGAGGACGCCGGTCGGGTGCTGTGGATCGCCGGCAACAAGGATCGTGCCGCGGCCATCTCGCTGATGTTCCGCAGGCAGCAGGTCCTCGACACGATTGGCTTCTTCGACAGCGTACGGGTCACCGCGGACAGCGAGTTCATCGAACGTCTGACCGCCGCGACCGGACAGAAGCCGCAGGTCTTGCCGATGGTCGGGTACGTGGCCCGCCACGCGCAGGGGTCACTCACGACGTCCGGAGCGGGGGAGATCAAGCTGTCGCCCGATGGCGCGGCGACGTTGCCGCCCGCACGGGTCGCGTACTGGAACACGGCGCAGCAGTGGCATCGCGACATCGCGGACGGCACGGCATCGCCGTACGTGTCGTTTCCACTGCGTGCGCGTCCCTTCCCTGCGCCCGAGGAGATCGTGCCGGGATCGTGGGCGGGTGCGTACGAAACCGTGACGGCCTCAATGGCGACCATGCCCGAGCGGGTCGAGTTGCTCGCGCAGGCCGTCGGATCGCTGCTGCCCCAGGTGGACCGGCTGCAGGTGTACCTCAACAACTTCGACGACGCGCCCGCCTTCCTCGACCATTCGAAGATCACCGTGCTGCGCAGCCAGGACTTCGGTGACCTCAAGGACAACGGCAAGTTCTTCGGTGTCGAGCAGATCCCCGACGGCTACCACTTCACCGTCGACGACGACATCATCTACCCGCCGGACTACGTCCAGAGAACCATTCTGAAGATCGAGCAGTACGAGCGCAGGGTCGCCGTGGGGCTGCACGGTGTGAACCTGGCGGATCCGTTGATCAGGTACACCAGAGACCGGCGGGTGGCGCACTTCAAGCGCGAGCTGCCGCGTGACGAGTTCGTGCAACTGCTCGGCACCGGCACGCTGGCCTATCACACGTCGACGCTACGTGTGGCGTTCGACGACTTCTGCACCACTGGCGTCGCCGACCTGTGGTTCGCCATCCAGGCACGACGCCAGGGTGTCGGGCTGCTCGCACAGGCGCGACCCGCCGGGTGGCTGCAGCCCATCGAGCACGAGGGTGACAGCATCTTCGACCGTGCGCTCAAGCACGACGACCACGAGACGGCCATCGCCCGGCAGCACGGTCCATGGACCGCAGGCGCCATGGCCGGCATCTGGCGCCCGCTGGCGCGGCACGTCCTCGACCGCCATCCGGTCGGTGCGCGGACCAGCATGGGCTACAACGTCAACCAGCTCGCCGCGCTCACCGGGCATGGCCCGATCCACTTCACGCTGATCGTTCCGGGCTGGAACTGCGCCAACCACGTCAAGGCGTGCTGGCGATCGATCGAACGGCAGCGGCCAGGCCATTACACGCGCGAGGTCTACTTCGTCGACGATGCCTCCACCGACGGCACCTGGGACGCGCTGACGCAGCTATCCACCGACGACGGCGTCCATCTGGTCCGCAACGACGAGAACCGCGGCCCAGCG
>DASQTR010000440.1:0-2450 GCA_035641795.1 Ilumatobacter sp. | reverse complement strand
CCGCCTCAGCCGTGGTCGCGGCCCCGGTCGCGCCCGGTGTCGCGTCGGCGTACATCTCCTCAGGCACCTGGTCGCTCGTCGGCGTCGAGCTCGACTCACCGGTCCTGTCCGATGCGGCGCGTACGGCGAACTTCACCAATGAGGTCGGTGTCGACGGCACGATCCGGTTCCTCAAGAACGTCATGGGACTGTGGGTGCTTACCGAGATGCTGCGCCTATGGGGCCGGGAGTCCGACCTGGAGTCGCTGCTCGCCGAAGCCGACGACGCGCCAGCCCTGGCATCGATCGTGGACGTCGACGACCGGGCGTTCCTCCCGCCCGGTGACATGGAGTCCCGCATCGTCGACGCGTGCCACAGCACCGGCCAGCCCGTACCTGGCACTCCGGGAGCATTTGTGCGGTGCGTGCTGGAGAGCCTGGCGGTCGCCTACCGACGGACCATCCGGTTGGCGGGCTCCTTGAGTGGCCGCACGATCGAGGTCGTGCACGTCGTCGGCGGCGGAGCACGACACGCCCTACTGTGCCAGCTCACCGCCGACGCCTGCGGCGTGCCCGTTCTCGCCGGCCGGGTCGAGGCCACGGCGCTCGGAAACGTGCTGGTACAGGCGCGGGCTCTTGGCGCCGACGTCCCGGGCCTCCCCGCGATGCGCGCCCTCGTACGGCAAACCCATCAGCCTCGGCGGTTCGAGCCAAGAGGCGATTTCGACTGGGACGGCGCCGAGGCTCGCCTCCTGACCAGCGAGCGACAAAGAGACGACCGATGAGAAGACAGCTGCCCGACCCACGTGTCCTGGCGCCGTTGCTGAGGTTCAAGAAGCCCACGCTGTCGGCCAAGCGGCGCAGGCTTGCGTCAGCCCTGACCATCGACGACCTTCGGCGCATCGCGCAGCGACACACGCCCAAGGCCGCGTTCGACTACACCGACGGTGCGGCCGACGGAGAGGTGTCGCTTGCTCGGGCTCGCGAGGCGTTCGCCGACGTCGAGTTCAACCCTTCCATCCTGCGCGACGTGTCCCGCGTCGACACCTCACGAGAGGTGCTGGGCAAGCGTGTGGCGCTGCCGTTCGGCATCGCGCCCACCGGGTTCACCCGGATGATGCATGCGGAGGGCGAGGTTGCGGGCGCATCGGCCGCCGGTGCCGCCGGGATACCGTTCACCCTGTCCACCTTGGGCACCACCTCGGTCGAAGCCGTCGCGGCGGCGAACCCGGACGGCCGCAACTGGCTGCAGCTCTACATGTGGAAGGACCGCGGCCGGTCGATGGCGCTGGTCGAACGGGCCGCGCAGGCCGGCTTCGACACCCTTGTCGTCACGGTCGATGTGCCGGTCGCCGGCGCGCGCCTACGCGACGTACGCAACGGGATGACAATCCCTCCCACCCTGACGCTGCGAACCGTGGCCAACGCCATCCGGCGGCCGGCCTGGTGGTTCAACTTCCTGACAACAGAGCCGCTGTTCTTCGCGACGATGGGCTCGTGGTCGGGGACAGTGGCCGAGCTGCTGGACACCGTGTTCGACCCGAGCGTGACCTACGAGGACCTCGCGTGGATCCGCGAAAACTGGGTGGGAAAGCTGTCGGTCAAGGGCGTGCAGACCGTCGAGGATGCACGTCGGCTCGCCGCTGCCGGTGTGGACGCCATCGTGTTGTCCAACCACGGCGGTCGGCAGCTCGACCGGGCGCCTGTGCCGTTCCACCTGCTGCCCCGCGTCGTTGACGCCGTCGGCAGCGATCTCGAGGTCCACCTCGACACCGGCATCATGTCTGGACAGGACATCGTCGCGGCGGTGGCGCACGGTGCGCATTTCACCCTGGTCGGCCGCGCCTACCTCTATGGCCTGATGGCCGGCGGCCGCGAAGGTGTCGACCGCGCCATCGAGATCTTGAAGGGGCAGATCGAGCGAACCATGCGCCTGCTTGGCGTGGCAACACTCGACCACCTCGAACAAGGCCACGTTACCCAACTGCAGCGGATGGCCCCGCGAGCGAGGTAGCCACCATGCCCGAGCTGACAAGGAAGTCACGGCATGAACAGTCCGTCGCGCGAGCGCCGATGATGCCGCAGGGGCTCAATCGGCTGGCCCCTGATCAGCTCGACATCCTGCGCCTCCTCGCCCAGGGCCTGACTATCGAGGCGATTGCGCGCCGGCTCAATGTGTCCGAACGCACCGTGCGGCGCAAGGTGCGTGCGTGCAGTGGCCGTTGAGCTCGGGGTGGACTCGACGATCGAAGCCGTCGTGTGGGCGGTGCGACAGCAATTGATCTGATCATCGTCGCGTTGCGAGGCCGTCGGGCGGTCGTCGATCACGTTGGGCGGGTCCCATCCAGCCGTCGCCGTCCAGCCAGGTCTACACGGTCCGGCTGGTCTACCGACACGGCGCTCGGCCCCGGACGACCGTGGTCGACCCGGAACTCACACTGCACCCGAATGCGGAATCACTACCACACGTG
>DASQTR010000439.1:0-3662 GCA_035641795.1 Ilumatobacter sp. | reverse complement strand
GACGACGCCATCTATGGCGCGTCGCGCTGCTTGCGCCTGCCGAAGACCCGGAACCCGCGCAGTTCGGGCGGCGGGGACGGCGGACGGCGGATCAGCTCGCCGGTGTCGTCGCGGGTGGGGAACCGGAGGTGGAAATCCATCCTCGTCTCGCCGCGACGGGACTCTTCTTCCGCAAGGTCGCGCAGTCGAACCAGGCGGTCGCGGCGCTCGATGCTCCACGGGCCGACCCGCAGCGTGAGGTACAGCAAACCCCCTAGCAGGATCGGGAAGAAGAACTGGGCGAATCGATAGGCAGCGACGCCGAGCGCGGCGCCACTGCCGGTGGCGCCGAAGCCGACCAACATGCCGATGTACCCGGTGTCGACGTACCCGAGGCCGCCGGGCGTGACGGGAATCGCAGCGAGCAGGTTGGCGATGCCGAAGGCGATGATCAACGCGTCGAACTCCATGGCGATGTTGAACGCGCGCAGGAACACCCACAGCGCGGCGGCGTCGAGCAGCCAGTTGAGCGACGCCCAGAACGCGACCTTGCCGAGCATCTGCTTGTCGGACACGAGTTGCTCGAGACGCTCGGCGATCCGTGCCAGCACCACCGCCGCTCGATCTTCGTTGACGTGGATCCTGCGGGCGATCCAGCGCACGATCCGCTCGGCGCGACCCGAGCCGTCCATCAGTCCGAACACGAGCGCGGCGCAGACGAGCATGACGATCACGCCGATCATCGCCACGGTGCCGTAGAGCGGGTTGACGCCGCGAATCGGGATCGACACCAGCAGCGCGACCCACAGGATCAGGTTGAGCACCACCGCCGAGCCGAGACCGACCGTCGCCAGTGCGAAGCCCGCATCGGGACCGGTGACGCCGGACAGCGTCATCAGGCGGTACCCGAGCGCCGAGCTGGCGGCGCTGCCCCCTGGCACGATGCTCGACAGCGAGCGTGTGCTCATCTGGATGCGGAAGAGGCGCCCCGCCGACAGGTGCGAGCCGGGTTCGCCGAGCGCGGCCTGCATCAACGGCGCGTAGCAGTACAGGGCGAGCATCTCGAGTGCCAGGCCGATGATCAGCAACCAGGGGTTGACCCGGCCCAAGTCCTCGAACGCGTTCTGGAAGTCCGGGGCCAGCGGGACGATGAAGTAATAGGCGACGGCGAGGAAGATCAGCAGCTTGACGGTCAGCCGGAAGTGGCGGCGCGGCGGGCGCTCGGGCCCATCGATCGCCGGCAGCTCGCCGGTGGTCGTCGGGGTAACGGTCTGCTCGGTCACAGCTTGTCGGTCACGGTCTCGGTCGGCATGTCACGCACCGCTTCGGTACACGCCAATTTACGACGCGAGACCGGCGATGGCCCCTGCGCCCGTCACCGGGAACGACGCGATCAGGTCGGCGAGCGCGGCCACGAGCGGCGGCTGCAGCTCGCGCACGGTCTTCCCGAGGTGGACGACGGTGAGCTGGCGATCCGGTACGACCACGACGAACTGGCCCTCGTAGCCGTGGGCGGCGATCGATCGAGGGAATTCGGGCCACATCCACCAGTGGCGTCCGTAGTCGAAGCCGTACCGACCGGCGGCCTCGGGATCGTGGGCCACGAAGACCCGGCCGTGATCGGCCCAGCCGAGCGGAAGCAGCTGTTCGCCGGACGCGCCGACGCCGTCGTTGCGATACAGCTCACCGAAGCGGGCGAAGTCGCGCGCTGTGGCATACACGTACGTCGAGCCGATCCATGTGCCGCACTCGTCGAAGCGCGGCTCAGCGGTCTGCATGCCACACGGTTCGAACAGTCGCTCACGCAGGAAGCGCTCCATGCCCGCTCGTCCGCCGCCGACGATCGCACCCAGGATGCGGCAGATGATGTTGGTCGTGCCGGAGGAGTAGTTCCACACCGTTCCAGGGCGATGCTCGAGCGGGAGCCCGGCCGCGTACCCGGCGCAGTCCGAGTTGGCTTCGCCGAACAGCATGGTCAGCGCATCCGAGACCCCGTCATCGACGTAGTCCTCGACGAACTGCAGCCCCGACCGCATCTCGAGCAGGTCGAGCAGCGTGATCGCTTCCTTCTCCGTGCCCCGCCAATCGGGCACGGTGGCAGGCGCAGCGACGTCGAGTCGCCCGTCGCCGACCAGCAGCCCCACGACCGCGTGCGTGATCGACTTCGCCACGGACCAACTGAGGAGCGGCGAGTCGGGGGTGATGACCTTCGCCGGCTCGAAGATGTTCGCCGGTTGCACGCCGTAGCGCTCGGCCACGATCTCGCCCTGATGCACGACGACCATCGCCAGTGAGATGCCCTGCTCGGCCGGGCGGGAGAAGATGGCGTCGATCCGGTGGTCGATGCTCATGTGGCCACGATGGTACGACACGTCGCACGGGCGGGCGGCTAATCGAGTGACATGAGTCCCACACCTACGAGCGCGCCGATCACGCCGAGGATCTGGCGCGGCGTGAGCACCTCTCCCATGAAGGCCCACGCCAGTGCGATGGCAACCGCTGGGTACATCGATCCGGCCACCACGACGGGCGCGATCGGGCCGCGCTGGCCGCCGTACACGACGGCCGCCACGCCGCTGGCGCCGAACACGCCGGCGAGCACGCTGATCCGCGTCGCCGACCCGCCCGCCCACGCGCGTTGCCGCGTCACCAGTGCCGCCGTGATCGCCAGTACGAACGCCGTCAGCCGTTGCGGAACGATCGGCCATGTGCCGGCTTCGTCGGACGTCGATATGGCGATGATGTACATCGCCGAGAAGAACAGACCGGAGACGAGTCCGAGCGTCACCGCGCGACGCGACGGATCACCGACCGGCTGCCACGACGTGAGGAACAGCGCCACGACACCGACCGCGATGCCGAGCCATCCGAGCACGCCCGGCGTCTCGCCGTGAAATGCGCCGTACAGCACCGGCACGACCGTCGACACAACCGCCGCGATCGGTGCCGCGACGCCGATGCTGGACAGCGCGTAGGCGCGCCACAAGGTCGTGAGCGCGATCGCCAGCGCGACACCGGACAACGCCCCGAGCGCGATGTCCTGCCAGGACGGCTCGCCGAGCAGCGGTGAGTACACGAGCGCGACCACTCCCCCGCCGAGGAAGGCTGCAGTCGTCGTCTGCAGCGCGGTCGTCCGGCCCGCCGACCGCGCACCGAGAAAGTCGGCCATGCCGATCAGCAACGAAGCAAGCAACCCGAGCAGGATCGGCATGGCGCCGGAAGTGTTTCAGCGCACCGTTGGGTCGGTCCACTTGCTCGGGCTCACGGGAGGCGGTCCGCAGGCGATCGCGATCGCATCTTCGACCGTCGCCGCCCGCTGCGCCATCGCCCGGTGGCCAGGCATGACGAGTCCGGCGTCGACGGCCTCGTCGAGGAACCGGAGCAGCGAGCCGAAGTAGCGATTCACGTCGAGGAACGCCACCGGCTTGGCGATCACGCCGATCTGGTTCCACGTCAGGATCTCGAGCACCTCGTCGAGGGTGCCGAAGCCGCCCGGGAGGGCGACGAACCCGTCGGCTCGATCGCACATCGCCGCCTTCCGGGTGTGCATCGAATCGGTGACGACAAGTTCGGACAGGCCGCGGTGGGCGATCTCACGGTCGACGAGCGCTCGCGGCATGAAGCCGATCACTTGCCCGCCGGTGGAGAGCGCGGCATCGGCGAGCGCACCCATCAGGCCGACT
>DASQTR010000438.1:0-2608 GCA_035641795.1 Ilumatobacter sp. | reverse complement strand
CACCGTCGATCGCGCCGGCACGCCGAAGGACGTCGGACCGGCCGTCGCCCTTCGTCCACTGCTCGTCCAGCTCCCGCAACCCCGACTGCCCCGCGCCCGAGACCGACTGGTACGTCGAGACCACCATGCGCCGGAGCCCGGCGGCTCGGTGCAGGGGCGCGATGGCCGTGAGCGGCACCGCCGTCGTGCAGTTCGGGCACGACGCGATGCCCTTCGGCATCTTCTGGAGGTCGTCCGGGTTGATCTCGGTCACGACCAGCGGCACGCCCGGGTCCATACGGAAGGCGGCCGAGTTGTCGACGACCTTGGCGCCGGCCGCGACCGCGATCGGCGCCCATTCGGCGGCGATGGGGTCGTCGACGTCGACGATCACCAGGTCGAGTCCGTCGAAGCCGTCCGTCCGCAACGTCTCGCACGTGACCTCGTGGTCCGCGTACGGGAGCTTGCGGCCTTCCGATCGCGCCGACGCGTACACGCGCAGCTCGTCGACCGGGAAGGCGCGCTCCTCGAGCACCCGGAGCATCTCGCGGCCGACGACGCCCGTCGCGCCGACGACGCCGACCTTCACGCCGTCTCCTGACCGAGCTCGAAAGCCCTGTGCAACGCGCGCACCGCCCGCTCTACATCGCGCTCCTGCACCGCGCACGAGATCCGGATCGACGATGTGGAGATCATCTCGATGTTCACGTCCTCCTGGGCGAGTGTCTCGAACATCTTCGCCGCCACGCCGGGGTTCGATCGCATCCCCGCTCCGACCAAGGAGACGCGTCCGATGCCGGGGTCGTGGCTGACGCCGGTGGCATCGGTGTCCTTCACGACCTTCTCCATCACCGACAGCGCTCGCTTCAGCTCGTCGTTCGGGACTGTGAACGAGATGTCGGTGTGTCCGGCGGTCGACACGTTCTGCACGATCATGTCGACGTTGACGTCCTCGTCGGCGAGGGCGCGGAACACGGTGGCCGCGATGCCGGGCCGGTCGGGGACCTGCTCGATCGTGAGCTTGGCCTCCGAGGTGTCGTGCGTGACGCCGGAGATGATCGCCTGTTCCATCGTCGGATCTTCCTCTCGCACCCACGTTCCCGGTTCCCAGCTGAAGCTGGAACGGACGTGGACGGGAACTCCATAGTTGCGCGCGAACTCGACCGAGCGGAGCGCGAGCACGCCGCTGCCGGTGGCGGCCATCTCGAGAGCCTCGTCGAAGGAGAGGCGGGAGAGGCGGCGGGCGTCGGGCACGACCCGGGGATCGGCGGAGTACACGCCGGCGACGTCGGTGTAGATCTCGCACGCCTCGGCGCCGAGCACGGCGGCGAGCGCGACGGCCGACGTATCGGAGCCGCCCCGGCCGAGGGTCGTGATGTCGCGGGTGGTCGAGACGCCCTGGAACCCGGCGACGATGGCCACCACGCCGCCGGCGATGGCCTCGCGGATGCGGTCGGCGCGGACCTCGACGATCTTGGCCTTCCGGTGCGTGGTGTCGGTGACGATGCCGGCCTGCGAGCCCGTGAACGACACCGCGGCCTGGCCGTGGTCGAGGATCGCCATGCACAGCAGCGACATCGAGATCCGCTCCCCCGCCGTGAGCAGCATGTCCATCTCGCGGGCCGCGGGAACGTGCGAGACGCCGTGCGCCAACCGCTCGAGGTCGTCGGTCGTCTTGCCCATCGCCGACACCACGACGACGACGTCGTCGCCCTGCCGGCGAGTGCGGACGATGTGCTCGGCGACCGCCTTGATGCGGTCGGCGTCGGCCACCGACGTGCCGCCGTACTTCTGGACGAGCAGGTTCCCCACGCCGCGCACGGTACAGGGGAGATGGCGACCCCCGGGTGCCAATTGGCGCGGTTGCGCTCCTAGACTCCCCGGCCGTGGCGAAGCAGGCCAAGCGCGAGCGGCAACGGGTCAACCGCGAGGCGCGTCGTCAAGCCGAGCTCGCCGCCGAGCGCCGCCGCAAGCAATGGCGCATGGGCCGCACGATCGCCATCTTCGCCGTGCCGCTCGTGATCGTGTTCGTCGTGCTCCAGCTGCGGAGCAGCGGCGGCAGCGAGCCGAACCGCAAGTTCTCCAAGGCGCCCGCCCAGACGCTCAAGCCCGACACGAACTACACAGCGACCATCGACACCAGCGAGGGCAGGATGGTGGTCAACCTCGACGCGGCCGCCGCGCCCACCAGCGTCAACAACTTCGTGTTCCTCGCCCGCAAGCACTTCTACGACGGGCTCGACTTCCATCGCGTCGCCAAGGACTTCGTGATCCAGGGCGGTGACCCCCAGGGAAACGGCAACGGCGGGCCCGGGTACCAGATCCAGGCCGAGCTGCCGGCGAACGGCTACCAGGTCGGGTCGGTTGCATGGGCCAAGGGCGGGCAGGAACCGGCCGGGACTGCCGGGTCGCAGTTCTTCATCGTCTTCAGTCCCGCGCCGGGCACCGGCCAGGGCCTCGACGCCCTCAACCAGCCGCCCTACCAGTACGGCATCATCGGCACCACAACGCCGGAGACGCTCTCGGTCGCGCAGAAGATCGGCGCCCTCGCGCCGAAGACACAGAGCGGTGACGGCAAGCCGACGAAGAAGGTGACGATCAACAAGGTCACGATCGCCGAGTCACCGAC
>DASQTR010000437.1:0-10999 GCA_035641795.1 Ilumatobacter sp. | reverse complement strand
GCAGGTCATGAGCATCGCCGCCGGATCGACGGGGTTCGCCTTCACCGGTTCGGACAACGGTTCGATCTCACATGTCGTGGTGACGCCCCACCGCTGGATCATCCGCTGCTTCAACGACACGGCGCACCTCGGTGACCGCTTCAGCACCGCCGACGAGCCGCCGCCCGCAACGGGCATCCGCCCAGCCGGCGTCACGTTCTGATCGGGCGTCGCCTCGATGACTGGTGCGCTTCACCAGCGCGGATTGCGGCCTGTAAACGCGATCAGCCGATCTTGTTCGGACTCGACATCGACGGTCACCGCATCGCCGTAGCGGCCGGGCGTGCGCACCGGGCCGTCGCCCGCGAGAAACGCCGCCAGCACGGCGGACACCGCGCCCGGGTCGAGGCTGTCGTCGACCCCGGCAGCGCGTGCCAGGTCCCAGGTGTGTATCAGCGTGTCGGCGCACATCCTGCCCAGGTACTCGTCGAGCGTCATCTCTCCGACCGACGACGTGATGCGCGTCTGCAGCGCACCCTGCCGGTCGGTTGCTTGCAGGTAGCGATCGCGTATGGCGCGGAACGCCGCCAGCGGATCATCGCCGGCGATTCCGTCGAGATCACCGAAGGCATCCACTGTCGTGCCGACGCCGCCGCGGGCGGCAATGTTGTTCACGACGCTCATCGCGTGCCCGGCGACCTGGCGGGCATTCCACTCGTCACACGGCGAGGCGTTCGACCATGCCGACGGGGGGACGAGCCGCAGCACGTGCTCGAAGCCGAACATGATGGTTGTGTACCGGCGCAAGTTCTCGCTCATCGCCGGCACAGTACGACGACTGCGTTCACGTATTGGCAGTCGCCAGCCTGAGGCGGCTCTCGTAGTCCTCGTGGTTGATGTAGGCGCCGCAGAGATGGCGATGGCCGGTGTAGGCGGTGCGGCCGTGTAACACGCGCCAGTTGTCGAAGAGCATCGCGTCACCTGGCGGGTTGACGCGGCGCCACTGCAGGCGATGGTCGTTGGCGAGCAACTCGAACGCCCGCAGGCCCTCGTAGAACAGCTCCATCTCGGGCGCCGGCAGCAGGAACGGGGCCCGATCGGCGTTGTTGAACGACACCTGCACCAGCTCGCCGGCGCGGTCGTGGCGGAACACCGGCCGGCTCGCCATCAGGTGCGACCCATCGCCGATGTACTGGCCCGGCACTTCGACCCGCGAGAGCACGTCGTAGAGCTCGGGCTGGCGGGCGCGTAGCTCGCTGGCGATGCGGAACCCGTCGACCATCGTCGACAGGCCGCCAGTGCCGTCGAACGCGAGGCAGTGCAGGAGCTGCAACCCGGGCGCGTCGTGTGAATAGGTGCCGTCGGTGTGCGGTAGCAGTTCCAGATTGGTGTAGGCGGTGTCGGCCTTGGACAGGTCGGCCTGGAAGTCCCAGAAGCCACCGAAGATCGTCTCGCGCACATAACCGGCGCGCCGCACGAGCTGCTCGGTCGCGTCGGTCGTCGCCGGCGTTCCGGTGACGATGCAGAAGCCGTAGACGGCGACGTTGGCCATCCATTCGTCCACGCCGTCGACGGCGCCCATGACAGTCGCGTAGTCGACGACCGGCCACTGCTCCAGAATCGTGGGGCCGTCCCACAACATGCGCTCGATCGGCACGTTCGTCGTGGCCGCCGCAGGGATTCGGAACGTGGCCAGGAAGTCGGCGCTCAGCGTCGACGCCGGCGAGCCGTCGCTCCAGATGACGCGCACGCCGTCGCCGTGCAGCTCGCTCGCCGTGCCGCGCAGGGCGACGTCGACATTTGCTGTGTGCAGCTGCCGCTGCTGTGTGATCGGGTGGAGCGTCGCCGAATCGTGGTCGCGCAGCCACAACCACGGATACTCGCTGACGTGTCCATCGCTCCAGCGCACGGCAAGGGCGCGGTCCGTTGGTTCGAGCGCGGCGATCGTGAACGTCACGCCGCGAATTGAAGCACGCCGCGCAAGCGCCCGGAGTTGTCAGGCCTCACGGCTGCGAAGGAAGGTGTGGACCCGCTCGCCCTCGTCGACGATCGTGCGCAGCATCTCGGCCGAACCGGTGCCGACGAGGTAGCGGGCGCGGGGTTCGGGGTCGCTGGCGGCGGCGAGGATCGCGTCGGTGACCGGCGACAGATCGTCCTTCCCGGACATGCGGCCCTTGTACTCCTCGAGCGTCTTGGCGAAGCGCGGGTACATCGTGTCGGCTCGTTCGGTGCGGATCAGATTGGCGACCATCGATGTCGTGAAGCCCCCCGGCACGACCGTCGTCACGCGGATCCCGAACGGCTGCAGCTCGATGTCCATCCCGAGCGAGATGGCGTCGAGGGCGTGCTTTGTCGCGCAGTAGTCGCTGTAGAAGCCCGACGCCATCAGCGCCCCGATCGACGTGACGTTGACGATCCGGCCCGTGTTGTTGGCGCGCATCGACGGCAGCACCTCGCGCATGAGCGCGAACGGTCCGAAGAAGTTGGTCTCGAACTGGTCGCGCATGACGCGCTCCGAGATCTCCTCGGCGGGGCCGAGCGCCGACACGCCGGCGTTGTTGACGAGTACGTCGATGCGCCCGAAACGCGTGAGTGTTCGCGCGATCGCACGCGCCCGCGAGTCGGCGTCGACGATGTCGAGTTCGTCGACGGCGACGCCCTCGACAGCGTCGAGCGCGCCAGCCTTGGCGGTGTTGCGCATCGTCGCCACGACCTGGTCGCCGCGGGCCGCGAAGGCCAGCGCCGCGGCGCGACCGAAGCCGGAGCTGCACCCCGTGATCAGCACCACCGGCACGCCCGACCCCCTACCTGCTGGTCGGCGCAGCCAACTCGCCGCCCGCCCACCACGCCTCGAACCGCTCGCGGTTGGCGACCGCGACCGGCTCCACCAACAGCCCGGCCGGAGATCGCACGTACGTGAACCGCCCGTACCCGGCATCGGGTGCGGCGGCGGACATGACCAATTCCCACCCGGCCGCGAGCAGGCGCTCTGTCTCGACGCCCGGATCGTCGACCCAGTACCCGAGGTGGTGTGGGCCGGTGCCGAGGGCTGGATCGAGCGGCGTATCGGGCGAGCCCTGGATGAGCTCGAGCCGCACCGGCCCAGTGGTCGAGAACGTGAGCTTGACGTCCATCGCGACCTGGCCGCGCCCCGGTAGCCATATCTCCATCGGCCAGTCTCGGATCGCACACCACGTCACGCCCCATGCGGCGCCGATCTCGTCCATCGCCGCCGCAAGGTCGTCGACCCGCAACCCGACGTGGAACAGCTGCCCCTCGATCTGCGACATGCGCCGACCGTAGTTCGGCGTTCCGCCGCCGCCCAGGTCCCGTTGTGGCGAACGCAACGCAGCACACCACTGCTCGCACGCGTTACACATGAGCTGATGGCCGACGCCGCGACCGTTCAACGCCTCGAGGGCAAGGCGCTCGAGATGCGCCGGAGGTTGCTGCGCCTCGCCAGCCGCACGAACCTCCACATCGGCGGCGATCTTTCGATGACCGAGCTGATGACGGTGATCTTCGAGTACCTCATGCGCGTCGACCCCGAGCGGCCGACGTGGAGCGACCGCGATCGCTTCATCCTCAGCAAGGGTCATGGAGCGGGCGCGCTGTACATCTCGATGGCGAACCGCGGATTCTTCGACGTCGAGGAGATCTACGCGAGTTACGGCGCGCTCGGCAGCCGCTTCGGCATGCATCCGTGCCGCAACCACTTGCCGGGCGTCGAGACGTCGACGGGCTCGCTCGGCCACGGGCTCTCGGTTGCAGTGGGGCTGGGGCTCGCCGCCCGGCTGGATGCGCGCACGAACCGGGTGGTCACGCTGATCGGCGACGGCGAGCTCAACGAAGGCTCGATCTGGGAGGCGGTGATGGCCGCTGCGCACTTCCGGCTCGGCAACATCGTCGCCTTCGTGGACAAGAACGACATGACGATGGACGGCGCCACCGACGACATCATGCGAGTGAACCCGGTCGACGCCAAGTTCGATGCCTTCGGATGGCACGTCGTGGAGGTCGACGGTCACGACGTCGCGGCACTCGTCGACGTCGTCGACGCGCTGCCGCAGTCCGGCACCGACCGACCGACGGCGATCGTCGCCCACACCGTGAAGGGCCGCGGCATCGGGTTCATGGAGAACACCACGAAGTGGCACAGCGGTCAGATCGACGACGCCACGTTGGAGGAGTGCTACGCCGAGCTGGAAGCTCGCTACGGGGCGCCGGCGTGAGGGTGATCGACGTCACCATCGACGGTTCGGCGGGCGCCGCCAACGCGCGCGAGGTGTACGGCTCGGCGCTGGTCGAGCTCGCCCGGCAGCACCCGGAGGTCGTCGCCCTCACCGCCGATCTGATGCTCTCCCACCAACTCAAGGGTTTCAAGGAGACGCATCCCGAGCGGTTCGTCAACGTCGGCATCGCCGAGGCAAATCTGATGGGCGTCGCAGCCGGGTTGGCGCTCGACGGCAAGATCCCGTTCGCCACCACGTTCGCCGCCTTCGCCTCGATGCGTGCCCACGAGCAGGTGCGCAGCGACATCGCCTACCCCGGCCTACCGGTCAAGATCGTCGGCACGATGGGCGGGCTCAGCGGCGGGGTGGCCGGCCCTACGCATGCCGGGATGGAGGATCTGGGCACGATGCGCATGATGCCGGGCATGGCCGTGATCGCGCCGAGCGACCCGCTCCACCTGACGCAGTTCGTCGAGCAGGCGTACGCGCGGCGCGGCCCGGTTTACATCCGGCTCGGCCGCGGCAACGACCCGATCGTTTATCCCGAGGATCAGCTGGTCGAGATCGGCAAGGCGATCACGGTGCAGGATGGCTCCGACGCGACGATCGTGTCGACCGGCGTCATGCTGCGTGAGGCCCTGCTGGCGGCGAGCCGGTTGGCCGGCTCCGGCGTCTCCGCACGGGTGATCGACACGCACACGATCCGCCCGCTCGACGTCGACGTGATCGGGCAGGCGGCGCGGGAGACCGGTGTGATCGTCACCGTCGAGGATCACATGGTGACGAACGGGCTCGGGTCAGCTGTGGCCGAGTGCGTGGCGGAGTCAGGCGCGCCGTGCCGGCTGAGGCGACTCGGAATCCCCGACGTGTTCTCGATCATCGGTCCGCCAGCGGAGCTGTACCGGCACCACGGCTACGACGCCACCGGCATCGAACGCACCGTCAGCGCGCTACTCGGTGTCTGAACCTCGGAGAGGAGTCTGACACCGAGCGTTCGACATGACCCACAGCTTGGTGTCAGACACCGCGAGCGGTGTCAGACACCGTGGGGTTCGGCGACCCAGTAGTCGGCTGTCGGCTCGTCGACGAGCGTGGTTTTCGGGATCGCCCGCAGCCCGCCGGCGCGCAGTTCTTGGAACGCCGGCACCGGGTCGGGGTCCTTGAAGAACGAGTCGCTCGAGTAGTCGGGCGATTGCACGGTCGGGTCCTCTGACCACCACGACGCCTCGAGCGCGATGCCGTTCGGGTCGGTGAAGTAGATCGAGCGCATCAGGCCGTGGTCGACGACGTCGGTGACCTCCGAACCGGCGTCGAGCAGCCGCTGCCGTAGCGCGAGCAGCGCCTGCTCGTCGGGCAGGTCCATCGACAGATGATCGAACTGTCCGGCGCGCTCGTCGAACACGCCGGCCGGCTTGGCGATCATGTTCGAGTGGCGGCCCGTGTACTGGAAGAAGGCGACGGAGTTCGACTCACCGAACCGGAAGAAGTAGTGCCGGAACGTGTCGGTGCCGATCGTGGCGATGAGCGGCGCCCCCATCACGCCGTGCCAGAAGCGCACGGTGGTGTCCATGTCGTTGGTGATCAGCGCCAGGTGGTTGAGACCTTGCCAGGGGACGTTTGCATCGGGGGTTGTCGTATCGGCGGATGTCGCGGCGGAGGATGTCATGTCTGCTCCTGTCGTATGGTGCGTGGCAACCACGATCGCACGCTTCAGGGAAGAAATCATGACGTACTCGACGATGACCTACGACGTCCGGGACGGGGTCGCTCACCTGCGCTTCACCCAGCACGACCGCGCCAACGCCGTCAGCCCGGCGTTCTCGGCCGATCTTCGGGCGGCGATGATCGCGATCACGTTCGATCCGGCGGTCAAGGCGGTGTCGGTCACGGCGGAGGGCAAGGTCTTCTGCGCCGGTGGCGACCTCAAGCTGTTCCACGAGGCGGGCGAGGCGTTGCCGTCGGTGGCGGCGGCGATGCTGGTCGACTTCCACGCCGCGATCTACGCCATGAACACGATCCCCAAGCCGTTCGTCGCCGGCGTGCGCGGCGCCGCGGGCGGTGCCGGGCTGTCGCTGATGAGCGCTTTCGACCTGGTCGTGTCTGGCGAGTCGGCCAAGTACACGATGGCCTACACGCGCGCCGGCGTCACGCCCGACGGCACATCGAGCTACTTCCTCGCCCGCCACATCGGCCTCCGCCGGATGCTCGACCTGACGCTCACGAACCGAGTGCTGTCGGCTGCGGAGGCTGAGGCGTGGGGATTGGTCAACCGCGTCGTGCCCGACGACGACGTCGACACCGCGACGGCGGCACTGGCGCAGCAGCTCGCCGACGGCGCCACGCTGGCGACCGGGCTCGCCAAGCGCGTCGTGTACCAGGGATACGAGCTCGGGCTGGCCGACGCCGGCGAGCTCGAAGCGCGCACGATCACACAGGTGATGGGCGGCCATGACGCCCGCGAGGGGATCGCCGCATTCGTCGAGAAGCGAGCCCCCGCGTTCCGCGGCGAGTGACGATGGTCTCGGCCGCGCAGTATCTGCAACGGATCGGCGTGGACGGCGGTGAGCGGCTACCCGATCCGGCCCGGCTGCGTGAGCTGCAGCTGGCGCATCTGCTCACCGTTCCCTTCGAGAACCTCGACGTGTTCAATCGGCGCGGCGTCACCACCGACCTCGATTGGTCGCTACCCAAGGTCGTGGAGCGCCGTCGCGGCGGGTGGTGCTTCGAGCTCAACGGCGCATTCGGGTGGCTGCTGCGCGAGCTCGGGTACGCGGTCGACTACGTGTCGTGCCAGGTGTTCGGCGCCGACGGTTGGGGTCCACCGCTCGACCACTGCGCGCTCGTCGTCGATCTCGAGGGCGAGCGCTGGTTCGTCGACGTCGGCTTCGGTGACTGCTGCATGGTGCCGGTGCGGATGCGGGATGGCGAGCACGACGGCGTGCCGCGCCGTGTGCGGTGGGCGATCGTCGGCGACTCGTTCCGCATGTCCGAGCGGGCGCGTGATGGGACGTGGGGCGACAGTCTGCAGGGAACGTTCGAAGCACGCGAGTTGGCCGACTTCACGCCGCGCAGCGAGTTCCTCCAGACCGAGCCAGGACTGGCGTGGACCGAGAAGCCGTTCGCCACCCGAGCGACGGCCGCGGATGGCTCACGCGTGACATTGCGCAACGGCGTACTCAGAGTGCGCGAGGGATGTGGCGAATTCGTCGACCGCCCCGTCACCGACGTCGAGTTCCCCGAACTCTTGTGCGAGCACTTCCAGCTGTAACCGGGCTTAGTAGATGATCACCGAGCGCGCCTCGGTTCCCTTTCGCATCACCTCGTAGCCGTCGTTGACCTGCTCGAGCTTGATCCTTGCCGCGACGAGTTCGTCGAGTTTGAGGCGGCCTTGTAGGTACATGTTGGCGAGCATGGGAATGTCGCGCTTGAAGTCGTTGCCGCCCATGAACAGGCCTTGTAGCCCCCGGTGCTGTGCCAGCAGCTGCGCGCCCGGTATCTCGAGCGTCACGCCTGCGGCCGGTACGCCGACCACGTAGGCGACGCAGCCCGGGCGGATCATCTGAAACGCTTGGCCGACCGTGGTCGGCAACCCGATCGCCTCGAACGCCGCGTCGACCCCGCCACCGGTGAGTTCGACAACGGCCCCTACGGGGTCCGTGTCGGCGGCGTTGACGGTGTCGGTCGCGCCGAACGTGCGCGCCAGCGCCAGCTTCTCAGCGTTCAGATCGACGGCGACGATCCGCGCGGCGCCCGCCAGCCAGGCGCCCTGCACGATGTTGAGCCCGATGCCGCCGCACCCGATCACGGCCACCGACTGTCCCGGTCGTACCCGCGCCCCGTTGAAGGCAGAGCCGACCCCGGTGATGACGGCACATCCCAGCAATGCCCCCAGTTCGAGCGGCAGTTCCTTGGGTACCTTCACGAGACCGTTGCGATGAGCGAGCATCTGCTCGGCGAAGCCACCCAGCCCCGACATCTGAGTGATCTGCTGCTCGCCGCGACGGACCCGCGACGTGCCGTCGGCGCGGTACGTCATCATCCGCCGCCGCTCGCACAGGAAGCGCCGGCCGCGCAGGCACTGGTAGCACTTGTCGCAGTGCACGTTGAGACACCCGACGACGTGATCGCCGGGCGCGAACTCGTGCACGTCGTCGCCGACCGCCTCGACGACACCGGAGGCTTCGTGCCCGAGCAGGATCGGCGCCGGCATCGGCATCTTGCCTTCCATCACGTGCAGGTCGCTGTGGCACAGGCCGCAGGCGGCGGTGCGCACCAGAACCTCGTCCGGACCGACGTCGGTCAACGTGACGTCGTCGATCACCAAGTCGCCAGGGACGCTCTCCAGGATCGCCGCGCGCATGGGCATGACAGTAGGCGCTAACTCTGCCTCAACGCGTCGTGTCAGGCAGCCTCTGGGCATCAGCCACCAGCGCGGGGTTCTGGCGATAGAAGTCGACGAGCAACTCGTAGACGCGGGGGTGGAGCTCGCGCAGTCGCGTAGGGACCGTGAAGAACAGCTCGCTGGTCACCGCGAAGTACTCCGTTTCGTTGGTCGCCGCGTAGGCGCGCACGAGCGGGTCGCGGCCGCGGCGTCGCAGGCGCCGGTAGTTGGTGCCCATCGTCTGCGCCCACCGCGCCCGGCCCTCGTGGCTGCCGAGCGGCGGCATGCCGTCGAACACGCCGTCGAGCTGGTCGAGCTTGTGGGCGAACTCGTGGTAGATGACGTTGGTCCCGCCGGCGGGGTGGCCGATCTCGCGCTGTGCGGTGCGCCAGTCGAGCACGATCGGGCCGCGTCCGTGCCCTGCCTGGCCGGCCAGGTAGCGGGGCCCATCGCTGACCACACCGCGCGCGGGACCGGGCACGGCCTCCTGCGTGACGATGGTGCCGGCGTGGACGATCACCGACGTGACGTCTCGGAACGGTTCGGTCCGTGGTTCGAAGCCGGCAGCCAGCAACGCCGCGTGGGCGGCGATCGAGTCGACGATGGCGTCGGTGACCTCGAAGCCACGTGCCGCTTCCCAGTTGATGCGGTGCACCAGTCGAACGGCGTGCTGCACGAACCGCGCCCGATCCTCGGGACCGAGCGCTGCGACCATCGCGGGCGCTGCGCGCAGCACGCGGGTCGGGATGTCGCCGGACACGCTCGACAGTGTGCAGGCCTCGATCGGGTTCGCGGCCGAAATCGGCGGCGCCCGCAAGCGCGACGTGCGCGACTCTGTTCAATGATCTCGTCATGAGCGCCTCCTCGCGCCGTTCCCGCCGCGCCGCACCCGATGCGGCCGGGGCCGCCGAGCACCGGCCCGGGCGCGCCCGTGCCGCGGAAGCTCGTGGCGTCATGCGCGACCGTTTGCTGGCCAGCGGCGCACTGCGGTACCCGGAGGCTCTGCCGATCACGGCGCGTCGTGAAGAACTCGTTGCGGCAATCCGCGAGCACCAGGTGCTCGTCGTCGCCGGCGAGACGGGATCCGGCAAGAGCACCCAGCTCCCCAAGCTCTGCCTCGAAGCGGGGCGTGGCGTGGAGGGGATGATCGGCCACACCCAACCCCGCCGTGTTGCCGCGCGCACGATCGCCGAGCGCGTCGCCGACGAGCTGGGAACCTCGATCGGTGACGGCGTTGGCTACACGGTGCGGTTCGACGACCAGGTCGGCGACGGCACGCTCGTGCGGGTGATGACCGATGGGATCCTGCTCAACGAGCTCCATCGCGATCGCGACCTGCGCCGCTACGACACGCTGATCATCGACGAGGCCCACGAACGCAGCCTGAACGTCGACTTCATCCTCGGCTATCTCAAGCAGCTGCTGCCCCGGCGCCCGGACCTGAAGGTGATCGTCACGTCGGCGACGATCGACACGGCGCGCTTCGCCGAGCACTTCGGTGCCGACGGCACGCCGGCACCGGTGTTCGTCGTCGAGGGTCGTACGTACCCCGTCGAGGTGCGGTACCGACCCTTCGGCGGCGAGAACCCCGACGATCCGAACGACGATCGCGATCAGGTCCGGGCGGTCGTCGACGCGGTCGACGAGCTCGCGGCCGAAGGCCCCGGTGACGTGCTCGTCTTCCTCAGCGGCGAGCGTGAGATCCACGACGTCGCCGATGCCCTGCGCGCCTACGCCGCGCAGGTGCCGAAGCTTCACGAGCTCGAGGTGCTGCCGCTCTACGCCCGGTTGTCGGCGGCTGAACAACACCGGATCTTCCAACCCCACCGCGGTCGCCGGATCGTACTGTCGACGAACGTGGCCGAGACGTCGATCACCGTTCCGGGCATCCGCTCCGTCATCGACGCCGGCACAGCGAGGGTCTCGCGGTTCAGCAGGCGTCTCAAGGTGCAGCGGTTACCGATCGAGCCGGTTTCGAAGGCATCCGCCAACCAGCGCGCCGGGCGCTGCGGGCGAGTCGCACCCGGCGTCTGCATCCGGTTGTACACCAGCGAGGATTTCGAGGGCCGGCCCGACTTCACCGAGCCGGAGATCCTGCGCACCAACCTGGCCTCGGTAATCCTGCAGATGACGGCAATCGGTCTCGGCGACGTCGAGCGCTTCCCGTTCGTCGAGCCGCCCGACCGCCCCGCGATCCGCGACGGGTACCTGTTGCTCGACGAGCTCGGGGCGCTGACGGAGGGTCCGATCGGTGCGCCACGCCGGCTGACCACCGTCGGGCGCCAGCTGGCGAGGCTGCCGATCGATCCGCGTCTCGGCCGGATGGTCATCGAGGCGGCCCGCGAGGGGAGCGTGCGCGAGGTGCTCGTGATCGCCTCGGCGCTGTCGATCCAGGACGTGCGTGAAC
>DASQTR010000436.1:0-2481 GCA_035641795.1 Ilumatobacter sp. | reverse complement strand
GATGGCTCAGCACGCCGCGTTCAGCGTCGCCAGCGGTGCGCCGGTCTACTTCTGTGACCCGCGTAGTCCATGGCAGCGCGGCAGCAACGAGAACACCAACGGGCTGCTGCGCCAATACCTCCCGCGCAACTCCCGGCTCGGTGACCGCACCCAGATCGAGCTCGACGCGATCGCCGACGAGCTCAACGGACGGCCTCGACAAACCCTCGGCTGGATGACACCGTCACAAACACTCGACCGAGCGATGCTTTGATCCCCTGAGGCCAGCGGTCGATCGGTGCGCCTCTGATGGGCCGTCGACCGGGGCAGCAGCGCCGCTTCTCTACAGCGAGGCGCCGGCCGTCGTGCCGAGGTTCGGGGCGTGCGATCTGTGCGCCCGAACGGCACATGCGGGATACCGCCTCGGGGGACAGGCCTCACCTGCGCCATGGTCGTCGGTCCTGGCGCAACTCTGAGCGGCCGCGGGGAACGACTCGCCCAAGATGCCCGAAACGTGCCTGCCGGTTGCGGCACCGTCAGCATCGAGTGTGGGGTAGATCAGAAGCGATCGTCACCAGATCACCGGCAGCTAGTGGGGCGGCGCTGAAGTAGACGCCGGTTACGCGCGTCCACCACTGGCGGTGGGAGCGGGCGATTGGGAGGTGTTAGGGAGCGACGCCCGGCGCGGCATCCCGACCTGAACTGTAAGCTGCGTACGTCACGGGCTCGAGGGGGAACGATGCGACGTCGACTCTTGCTTCTCGCGGCGGTCGCGCTGGGCGTTACCGTCGTGTCGTCGTACGACGCCGGTTCGATGACAGCGGCCACGGAGCGATCTGCCGCCGCGGTCACTGCCGAATCGCCCGAATGGGAGCAAGTGGTGCCTGGCGGCGACTGCCAGTGCTCGGATGGGAGCGAGTACAGCTTCTGGGTCCGCCAGGCAGACCCAACCAAGGTCGTGTTCTTCATGCAGGGCGGCGGCGCATGCTGGAACGCCGCGACGTGTGCCCCTGGAAGTGGGTACTACAAGCCGATCACCGGACCGTTCGACGACCCGACCAGCGTTGGAGGCATCTTCGATCTCGCCAACGCCGACAATCCATTGGCCGACTACTCGTTCGTGTTCGTTCCGTACTGCACCGGCGACGTCCACCTCGGCGACCGCGAGCACCAGTACGCCACCGACGTGACGGTCCAGCACAAGGGTTTCGTCAATGCGTCAGCAGCGCTCGATCATCTCGTGGAGACGTTCCCGGCTGCCGAGGAGGTCCTCGTGACGGGCGAGAGTGCTGGTTCCGTTCCGTCGCCGCTGTACGGCGGCCTGGTCGCCGACCGGATGCCCGCCGCAGACGTGACGGTGCTGGGTGACGGGTCGGGCGCGTACCGGAGGTGGCCGCACATCACGATGATGCTCGCTGACGCCTGGGGATGGGAGGCAACGACTCCCGACTGGCCTGAGACCGAGAAGCTCAAGATCAAGGACTGGGGAGCGCCGGCCATCTTCGTTAACTCGGCTGCACACGCTCCCGAGGTCACGTTCGCCCGCCACGACTATGCCTACGACGACACGCAGAAGTTTTTTGCTGATGCGCTCGGCACGAACATCGACGTGTTGCGGTCTATCGACGCCAACGAGAAGTGGATCGAGAAGAAGTCGGGCATCGAACTGGCCAGCTACGTCGCGCCCGGTACAAACCACACCGTGCTCAGCAGTTCCGACTTCTACACCGAAGAGGTCAACGGCGTCGCCCTCGTCGATTGGGTCACCGCACTCGTCAGCGGCGAGCCGGTCGACGACGTCCACTGCACAGCATGTGAATGAGCACTGGCGCAAGGGTCGCCGAGCCCAATTCAGTGAGGACGGACCGCAACGAACTCGATGAGTGCGTTCGCGAAGCCAACGCGTCACCGACTGCCGGCGAGCGCACCTCCGGTGAGCTGGGTGGATGCGCCGAGAGCGGGTGACGGGAATCGAACCCGCAATATCAGCTTGGGAACCGTACAGCCGAGTCGGGAGCCGAGTGACGACCTGCGGTGGCCCGGCGCCGGGGCGGCCTGCTGTCACCTGGTCCGGACCGGGTGTGTGGCCCGTGCGTGGCCCAGCCTCACGCTCATGTTTCATAGGTAGCCCTTGGCCACTTGGTCGGACGCACCGCGGGTTTGCCCCTGGTCAGCGTGTGTCCGTGTGCTCTCGGCGATGTCGGCAACCATCTGGCCAGGCTCGGCCGTCCCCTTGGCTGTCGGGCGGCGGGTACCCACTCCGCGACTGCGCGGCGACTGGCGAAGCTCCATGTCATGGCGCCTCGGTCTGGGCTTAAGGTTCGCTAAAGGCATGGGGTGTAAACAGCCGGGTGGCGGCGGCGTGTCGACGCGTGGGCAGCAGCCTGGGCGTTCGGCTGTTGATGAACGGCAAGCTCGCCGCTGGATTTGGCGGGGCCGGTGGGCCTCTACGACGAAGGAGCGCGCCATGCGTGTCGTCTCAGTGGGTGCCGTTTGCGTCGG
>DASQTR010000435.1:0-8682 GCA_035641795.1 Ilumatobacter sp. | reverse complement strand
ACGTTCAACCTTACGGCGACCAATACAACCGGAGGCGGCGGCTATCTATCCATCTTCCCCGCCGACATCAACTGGCCAGGAAACTCGTCGATCAACTGGTCCGCAAACGCGACGACGATCGCCAACTCCGGCACCGTCGCGCTCGGCAACTACGACGCACCGGGTCAGCTCGCGGTGCTACACGGTCCCGGCGGTCGACCCGGAGGCGTCGACTACATCGTGGACATCACCGGCTACTACATCTGATGCGAGATGCGCGTTCGCCGGTGGTCACACCGGCGTGACCGCATCGGGCTCGACACCCACCGCGTCAGGGGCCTCCTGGCCGCGCAGCTGCTCGACGAGGTCGATCAAGCGGGACCACACGACGTCGGTGACGCGGCGGATCTCGTCTGGCGTCTGCGGGCCTTGCAGCAGGCCGCGCACGTCGATCGGTTCGCCGACCGCCGTCGCCACCTTCGGCCGCAGCAGCACGTTCCTGAGCAGGCTGCTGACGAGCTTGCGCCTGCCCACGACGCGGTAGGCGCCCTCCAGCGCCACCGGCACGATCGGTGCGCCGGTCTGCAGCGCCAGCCGCACCGCGCCCGTCTTCGCCTTCTCGGGCCAACGATCGGGGTCGCGCGTCAGCCGTCCTTCGGGGAAGATGGCAACCAGCTCGCCGGCGGCGAGCGCCTCCGCCGCGGGTCCCAGCGCCTCGGCGGCGTTGGCGGCGCCGCGGTTTACCGGGATGAAGCCGATCCGCCGCGCGACAGGACCGATCACGGGCGCCTTGAACACGCCGGCGGCGGCCAGCATCCGCGCCGACCGCCCGAGACGCCGGCACACGATCGCAAGCAGCAGACCGTCGGCGTACGACGTGTGATTCGAGATCACGATCACCGGTCCGTCGGGCAACCGGCGAACCACGGCGGCGCGTCCACGCACGCCGGCGACCTGTAGCCGGGCGACGACCGTCAGCACCGCGCCGACCAGACCAGCGGCGACGGCGTAGATCGCGGCCCCGCTCCAGCCGGGGTGACGCCAGCGGCTGCTCACGTCTCGTGCAGCTCGGCGACCGCCCGCAACAGATCCCAGGTGCCCTCGGAGGTATTCGAGATCGTCGTCCGCGTGAGACCTGTGGTGGGGTCGTGCATCGAGCGGAACGAGACGCCGGCGTCGTATCCCTCGAGGAACACGGTTGGTCCGGTTTCCGCCAACCAAAAACCGAGTCCGTACCGGCGACGATGCTCTGGCGCATCGCTGCATGCGTGCGTCATCAGCTCGACATGCTCGTGACTGACTATCCGACCGTCGAACAGAGCGCGCCAGAACGCAGACATGTCGGCCGCGGTGGAGAACAGGCCGCCGTCGCCGGCGCCGAGCACCGGCAGGTGTAGCGCATTCGTGCGCAGGCCCTCTTGATCGAGGTAGCCGGTGGCGACGCCGGTGGGCAGTGCGTCCGATCGGATGAATCCCGTGTCGGCGAGGCCGGCGCGCCGGATCACCAGCTCGTCGACCAGTTCGTGGTACGAGCGCCTGGCGGCGCGCTCCGCGAGCAACGCCAACACGACGTAGCCGCCGTTGTTGTAGGCGAATCGCTCGCCCGCCGCAGATACCTGCGGGAAACCGCCGAGAACGCTGAGGTAGGCCTCCGTCGAGTCGAGCTGGTGCACTGGCACCGGCATCGCGTGGTCGGAGATGTCGCCCAGCGTCTCCTCGTCGAGGTAGTCGCCGATCCCGGACCGGTGACCGAGCAGGTGCTCGATGGTCACGTCGTCGTCGATCAACGGCAAGTCCGTTCCGAGCAGCGCGCGCGCAGACGTGTCGAGACGCAACTCGCCCGACTCGACGAGCGACATCACCGCCAGCGCGGTGAAACCCTTGGTGGCGCTGGCGGTGCTGAGTCGGGTCGTGACCTCCATCGGGACCGACCATCGCCGATCGGCGAACCCGGCGGCGTGCTCCGACACGACATGGCCACCCTGGTCGATGCGAACCACGCCCGAGAACGCGCAGCCGACGATCGCCTCATCGAGACGCGCCGCGAACCGCTCACTGGATAGTTCAGTGGTGCTCATGCGCGCGCGTGCTCACTCAGGATGACGACGTGGTCGAGTCGCACGCGGGGCGCGCTCGTCAGTCGAGGTGCTCGTGGAGGAACGCGAGCACCTCAGGCCAGATCCGGTCGTAGGCCTCCTGGTCGTGCGTGCCGAGCGCGTTGTGGGGCGCCATGAACGCGTGGCCAACGCCCGGGTGCACGGTGATCGTGACGTCCTTGCCGAGCTCGCGCAGCCGCCGTTCGAGCTCCTTGGCGCCCTCCGGGCCGAAGAAATCGTCGTTCTCCGCCATGTGGCCCTGGATCGGCGCTGCGATCCGCGAGTAGTCGGGCTGCTGGTCGCCGTACGGATAGCCGTAGAACGGCACCGCCGCCTTGACCTTGTCCGGGCGCAACGCCGCCAGCACGAACGTCAGCAGGCCGCCCATGCAGAAGCCGACGACACCGACGCCGTCGCTCGTGACGGCTTCGTGAGCGGCGAGCAGATCGACGGCGCCGCTCATGTCGCGTCCGGCACGGTCGGGCGGCATCGCGTTCATCAGCTCGGCCGCCTTGTCCATCTCCGTGTGCCCGGCCAGCTGCCCGTGATACAGGTCGGGCGCGAACGCGACGAACCCTGCTTCCGCGAGACGGTTGGCCATCTCCTTGATGCCGCTGTCGAGCCCCCACCACTCCTGCACGACGATCACACCGGGCCCGCGGCCGCCCTCAGGCAGCGCGAGATAACCGGAGGCAGTGTCCCCGTTGCTGGCGAAGTCCACCATCGATCCCATCCGCAGGACCCTATTCCAGGAGGTGAATCGGGTGTGCTACTCGGCGCCGTGCTCGAGTTCGCCTTCGCGACCGCGCGCGTCGGGCGCCACCGCCTGCGACAGTCTCGCCGTCGTGGCGCGCACCGGCATCGCCGACATCTCGAAGACGGCGCCGACGATGTGCACCGGCGTCTTGGTGGCCTCGAGCAAACCCTGACCGATCGCCCGCCCCGCACGCCGCCCGGACGGGCGCTTGACCCAACCGAGCGAGACGAACATCCCGAGCGACACGAGGGCGACGACGACCATGATGATCGTGACGACGATCCAGCCCCAGTCGCTGTCGGTCCACGGCAGGTTGGCGAAGTTCATGCCCCAGAAGCCGGCGATCAGCGAGAGCGGGAGCACGATGGCGGCGTACACGGTGAGCACCTTGCTGACCTCGGTCGCCTGGCGCGCCTCCGCGCCGCGATAGGCGTCGAGCGTCTCGGCGATGGCCGAACGTGCTTCGTCCAGCCCGCCGGCGAGACGCGAGGCGACGTCGAACACGTCGGAGAAGCGCCGCCGGCCTTGCTCGCTCACGAGGTCGGAGGACGAGTGCCGCAAGACGTCGAGCGTCTCCCGCAACGGATGGACGACTCGCCGGACGCCGGTCAGGTCGGTGCGCACCGCAGTGAGGTCTTCGAGCAGCGTGGAGTCGGCACTCAGCGCCTTGGCGTTGAGCTCCTCGACCCGATCGTCGAAGGCGTCGAGCACGGCCAGCAGCGAGCGCGTCATGAGGTCTGCCAGCACGCCGAGCAACTCGTCGACGTGTAGCCGGCCGAGGTCGGCCCGCGTCTGGGCCTGCGTCCAAAGCGCGTCGATCGGCTCGCAGGGCACGGGGTGGACGGTGATCAGGTGCGTGCGTGTGACGAACGTGTCGACCTCGTAGGTCGAGATCACGCCGGTGCTCAGGCTGTGCAGAACCACGAGCATGTGGTCGCCGAAATCATCGACCTTCGGCATGTCGATGTCGAGCACCGCGTCGCGCACGGCGAGCAGGTCGAGGCCCGCGGGCGCCGCCAGCTCGAGCAACTCTGGAAGGTCGGGCTCGCCGGCCAACACGTCGATCCACACCCACCCTCCGGGCGGCACGGTCTGGGATCCTTCGCTGCCGGCTTCGACCCGTCCGGCCCCGTCCGCGACGAGTTTCCGCATCTGCACGAACTGGCAGCGTAACGCCCTCGTCGCGCGAGACTCGGTGACATGCCTCCCGTGCTGTGGCAGCCCGCCGAGGATGCCCGCGCCACCACGCGACTCGGCGAGTTCATCGACTTCTGCGAGGCCCGCAACAGCCGCACCTTCGACGCCTACGACGCGCTCTGGCAGTGGTCGACCGCCGATGGGCTCGAGGATTGCTGGTCCGCGGTGTGGGATTTCTTCGACGTGCGCGCCAGCGTCGCCTATGACCACGTTCTTTCTGCACGCGTGATGCCCGGCGCGCGCTGGTTCGACGGGGCCCGCCTCAACTACGCCGAGCACGTGTTGCGCGGCGCGGCGGAGCGTGATGACGACGTTGCTCTCGTCAGCGTCTCGCAGACTCGTGACCGTCGCCAGCTCACGTGGTCGGAGTTGGTCGAGCAGGTCGGCCGCGCCCGGGTCGGACTGCAGCGCCTCGGCGTCGGGTCCGGTGATCGTGTCGCTGCCTACCTCCCCAACATCTCGGAGACGATCGTCGCATTCCTCGCCGCCGCCAGCATCGGCGCCACGTGGACGTCGTGCGCGCCGGAGTTCGGGGTGCAGGCCGTGCTCGACCGCTTCACGCAGGTCGAGCCGACGGTGCTGCTCGCCGTCGAGGGTTATCGATATGGCCGGCACACGGTGTCGCGCAGCGCCGAGCTGGCGGCGATTCGCGCCGGTCTGCCGAGCCTGCGCGCCACGGTCGTCGTGCCGTACCCCCAACCGAGCACTCTCCGCGACGTCGTGGACTGGGAGGAGCTGGTCGCACGGCCCGGCGCACCGCAGTTCGCTCAGGTCGCGCCCGACCACCCGCTCTACGTGCTCTACTCGTCGGGTACGACCGGGCTGCCCAAGCCGATCGTCCACGGCCACGGCGGCATCCTGCTGGAGCACCTGAAGGTGCTCGGTCTGCACGCCGACATGCGACCGTCCGACCGCTTCTTCTGGTTCACCACCACTGGCTGGATGATGTGGAACTACCTCGTGTCGGGGTTGCTGCACGGCGCCCGTCTCTTGCTCTTCGACGGCGACCCGAATCACGACGGGCCCGACACGCTGTGGCGGCTCGCCGCCGACGAGCGCGTCACATGGTTCGGTGTCGGCTCACCGTTCATCACCGGCTGCCGCCGGGCCGGCATCGCGCCCGGCGAGCAGTTCGACCTCTCGGCTTTGCGCGCGATCGGCGCCACCGGTGCGCCGCTCCCTCCCGACGGCTTTCGCTGGGTGTACGAGTCGGTCTCGCCCGATGTGATGCTGTCGCCGATCTCGGGTGGCACCGACGTCTGCTCGGCGTTCGTCGGCGGCAACCCGTTGACACCGGTCTGGGAGGGCGAGATCCCGACGCGGTACCTCGGCTGCGCGGTGGCGGCCTTCGACGAGGACGGCACGTCAGTGGTGGGGGAGCAGGGCGAGCTGGTCGTGACCGAGCCGATGCCCTCGATGCCGGTCGGCTTCTGGGGCGACGCCGACGGGTCGCGCTATCGCGCCGCCTACTTCGACCACTTCCCGGGCGTCTGGCGCCACGGCGACTGGGTCACGCTCACCGAGCGCGGTAGCTGCGTGATCACCGGCCGCTCCGACGCCACGCTCAACCGCGGCGGCGTGCGCGTCGGGACCGCCGAGATCTACCGGGTTGCGGAAGCGGTCGAGGGCGTCGTCGACAGCCTCGTCGTGCACCTCGAGGCTGCCGACGCCGCTGATGCCGGCACCCTCGTGCTGTTCGTCGTCCTCGCCGGCGACGAGCGCCTCGACGAGGCGGGAGTCAAGGGCATCCGCGACGCGATCCGGCGCGATCTGTCCCCGCGCCACGTGCCTGACGAGGTGGTGCAGGTCGCCGCCATCCCTACGACGCTGAGCGGCAAGAAGCTCGAGCTGCCGGTGAAGAGGATCCTCCTCGGAGCCGACGCCGAGGCGGTCGCCAGCCGAGGCGCACTGAAGGACCCTGCCGCGCTGGACGAGATCGTCGCCGTCGCCAGGCGCCGGACGTCCGACGCCGGCAAGGCCATGTGACATATGAAACGTTGACGTATCGCTGCGAGACGTTTACGTTTCGCGCATGACCGAACCGCGAACGGCGACGACGGCCGCGATCCCGCTCCACGAACAGCCGGAGATCCACCAGCGCCGGTGGTTCCTCCTCGGGGTGCTCTGCCTGAGCCTCGTGATGGTCGTGATGGCCGTGTCCGGACTCAACGTCGCCCTGCCGTCGATGCAGGGATCACTAGGCGCGACCGCCACCGACCTGCAGTGGATCGTCGACTCGTACGCGATCGTGTTCGCCGGTCTGCTGTTGACCGCCGGCGCGATCGGCGACCGCTTCGGTCGCAAGGAGGCACTGATCGGCGGCCTCGCTGTGTTCGCCGCCGGCTCGCTGCTCGGCGCCTTCGCGGACTCGTCGGAAATGGTGATCGCGTCGCGGTCGATCTCCGGCATCGGCGCCGCGTTCGTGATGCCGGCGACGTTGTCGCTGCTGACCGCCGTCTTCCCACCACACGAGCGGGCCAAGGCGATCGCGATCTGGGCCGGGTTCGCCGGTGCCGGCGGGGCACTCGGTCCGGTCGTCGCAGGCTTCCTCCTCACCGGCTGGTGGATCTTCCCGTCGTTCTGGTGGGGCTCGGTGTTCGTCGTCAACGTCGCCGTGTCGCTGGCCGTGCTGGTGGCGGTCGCCCTGTTCTCGCCGCGCAGCAAGGACGACTCCGCGACACCGCTCGACCCGTTCGGCGCGTTGCTGTCGCTGGTCGGTATCAGCGCTCTGCTGTACGGCATCATCGAAGGGCCGGAGCGGGGATGGGGCGACTCATACGTGGTGGGCGCGTTCATCCTCGCCGCCGCCATGCTGTTCATCTTCGTGTGGTGGGAGCTGCGCACCAAGCACCCCATGCTGCCGATGCCGTACTTCCGTGACCGACGCTTCTCGACGGGCAGCGGGATCATCACGTTCGGCTTCCTCGTGATGTTCGGCTTCTTCTTCCTGTCGACGCAGTACTTCCAGTTCGTTCGCGGCTACTCGCCGCTCAAGGCCGGGATCGCCACGCTCCCGTTCGCGCTCACGATGATCGTTGTCGCACCGCGCAGCGCGGCGCTGGTCGTGCGGATCGGGCTCAACAAGGTCGTGGCGCTCGGCTTCTCGGGCATCGCCGCCGGCTTCGTCGTCATGGCCTTGGTCTCACCGGACACGCCGTACGTCATCATCCTCGTCGCGCTCGTGCTGCTCGCGGGTGGGATGGCGCTGACGATGCCGCCTGCCACCGGGGCGATCATGTCGTCGGTGCCGCTCAACAAAGCCGGCGTCGGCTCCGCCGTCAACGACACGACACGTGAGCTCGGCGGCGCGCTCGGCATCGCCATTCTCGGCAGCATCGTGTCGTCGGCGTACCGGAGCAACGTCGACGTGTCGCAACTCCCGCCGGAAGCCGCCGACGCCGCCAAGGAGTCGGTGGGCGGCGCCTTGGGCGTATCCGGTTCGCTGGAACCATCGGCAGCGGCGGCGCTCATGGAGCATGCCGGCGCCGCTTTCACCGACGCCATCAACGTGGCGATGGCGGTGTGTGCTGTGATCTCGGTGATCGCGGGCGCCGCCGTGCTGTATGCCGGACGCGGCATCGACCGCGAGCAGATCCTCGCCCGGCAACGTTCCGACGTCGATTCCCGTGTATGAGAACCGGCATGCATGAGTCCGCCTGAGATCGACCCGCGCATCGAGCGCTCGCGGACGGTGATCCTGGAGGCCACCCTCGACGAGCTCGCCGAGGTGGGCTACGGCGCGTTCACGGTCGAGAGCGTGGCGAGGCGGGCCGGCGTCAGCAAGGCGACGGTGTACCGGCACTGGGACGGCAAGCTCGAGCTCGTCGCTGATGCCGTAGCCCTGCTCAAGCACTCCGTGCAACCGCCGGACTCTGCCGATCATCGGGAGCGGATCGTCGGCATGCTGCGGGGAATCGCCGAGATGCTCGCCGGATCGCGTTTCGCGGCGTGCGTGCCGGCGGTGATCTCCGCCGCTCAGCGCGACCAGGGTCTGCGCGACTTCCACCACAGCTCGAGCGCCGAGCGGCGTGCCTTCATGGTGGGCATGCTCGATGCCGCCCGGGATGCCGGCCACCTCGACGCGACGATCGACACCAACCTGCTCGCCGAGCTGCTCGTGGCGCCGATCTTCTTCCGGCGGCTGATGACACCGCAGCCGTTCCCCGTCGCCGACATCGACCGGCTGGTGGCACTCGTGCTCGACCCGCACTGGCATCAGCAGGCGTCCGACACCGCTTGATGCGTCGTTACGCTCGCGGTGTGAGCAGCATCTATCTCGATCGACTCGCCCGCGTGCGCAGGGCCATGGCGGAGCAAGGGGTCGACACGCTGTTGCTGTCGGTGGGCCGCGACCTCCCGTACCTCACCGGTTACGAGGCGATGCCGCTCGAACGGCTCACGATGCTGGTGGTGCGCGGCGATGGCGAGGCGACGATGGTGATCCCGCGACTCGAGGCGCCCCGCGTCGCAGAGCAGCCCGGTGTCTTCGAGCTGCTCCCGTGGAGCGAGACCGACGATCCGACCGCGATCGTTGCCAAGCTCTCGGCCGGTTCGCACACGATCGCGGTGGGAGACCAGATGTGGGCCCGGTTCCTCGTCGAGCTGCTGCCGCAGCTGCCTGACGTCGCCTATCGGCGGGCGGTCGACGTCGTC
>DASQTR010000434.1:0-2519 GCA_035641795.1 Ilumatobacter sp. | reverse complement strand
CCATCACGGCGCGCCATGTCGAGCCGAGCTCTGCGTAGACGTTGCCACCCGGGCCAATCCCCGCCGCCTGCACCGACCCGATCAGGCGGTCGACGCCGCCACCAGTCGGGTTCGACTCGTCCTCGTGATACGAGTGCTCGTAGCCGGAGTGGTACACGACGAACGAGATGTCCGGATGGTTGGCGGCCGCAGGACCGATGTCGACCGGGGAGGCGAAGGCGGAGTCGCCGGACAGACCCTTGTGAACGGCCACGACGTTGACGCCGATCTGCTCGACGTGGCTCAGGAAACGCTCACCGATCTGCGGCACGGACGGATCGTGATCGTCCAGGTACCACCCCGGTCCGGCGTGCGTGTACACCTTCCACGCGCTGATCGCGTGCTCGCCGGCGACCGCCGACATCGACTCGAGCGCAGTCTCGATCGGCCCCACGTTCGGCACCGCGTGGCCCTGGATCAGCACGCGGCCGTCACCGCACACCCCTGCCGCCACCTCCTTGCCGTGCTCCATCGCCTCGATCGAGAGCGGCGAGACCGCGCCCACAACCGGTATCGCCGACAGCACCGCCATCGTCGTGTCGCTCTGTCGGAAGACGAGGTCGGCCCACTGCTCGGGCGAGAAGCACATGCGCGGGTCGTCCTCGCCGCACCCGGCCTGCGGGAAACCGGTGAAGTCGGCGGCGTCGGGATGCATCACGTAGTCGAGCAGATGGTTCTGCACGTCGACGAGCAGCGTGCCGGCGGGGACGTGGGTCGTGCTCGTGGCGAGCTCCGTGTCGAGCGTCGCTTCGGGCGGCACCGTCAACGTGCCGCCCGCGCCGAGCGTCGTCGTGGAAGCAACGGGCGTCGTGGTGCCAGGCGGCGCGGTTTTCGCTGCTGTCGTGCCACGCGTCGTGCCGGGCGTCGTGCCGGGCGTCGTGTTCGAGCGGGACGCGCGCTCTTCGTCGTTGCAGGCCTGCAAGGCAACGAGCCCGGCCGCCATGCCGGCGGCCGACGTGAGGAACCGGCGCCGGCTCCATCCGAGACGTCGCGCGTTGTCCTCGCTGATCTCACGCGCGCGCCGCATCGCCTCCTCGGCCACAGCCGTGATCGGCGGCGGCACGAACTCGCCGTTCGAGCAGCGCCCGAGCTTGAGCGGCAGGCCCGAACTCATGTCGCGACGTTACGACCGGTCCGGCCCGTGTTCACGGCGGGGGTGTGGTAGGCCACCGGCATGGAGATCTCGCAGGCGCTCGACTTCGTACGGCAGCACACGTTCGGAGTGCTCGCCACCCTGCGGCGCGACGGGCGGCCGCAGCTGTCGAACGTCGCCTACGCGGTCGGTGACGACGGCGTGATCAGCGTGTCGATCACCGACTCGCGCGCAAAGACACAGAACTTGCGGCGCGATCCGCGTGCGTCGTTGCACGTCACCCGCGACGATTTCTGGGCTTACTGCGTGCTCGACAGCGACGCCGAACTGCTGCCCGTCGTCGGCGATCCGAACGACGCCACCGCCGACGCGCTCGTCGAGTACTACCGCCGGGCCAACGGCGAGCATCCCGACTGGGACGACTACCGGCGGGCGATGGTCACCGACAAGCGACTGCTCGTGCGGCTGACGCCGACCCACGCCTACGGGATGCTCGGCCGATGAAGATCCACACCCAGCCCGACCAGCTCGGCGGCGTCTGGGCCAATGCCGCCGCCGTCCGTCACTCGCCCCACGAGTTCACGATCGACTTCCTCCGCTGCGACTTCGACGACAGCGGGCAGGCCGTCAACGCGATCCTCGTGCAGCGTGTGAACATGTCGCCGCTGTTCGTCTCGCAGCTGATCGCAGCCCTGCAGGACAACTGGTCCAAGTACGCCACGAAGGCACTGCCGAAAGACATCGCGGCCGATTTCGAGATCGAGCCGCCGCCGTCCGGGGACGACTGACCCACCCGGCTGCGACGGTCAGTCGCGCGGCGCTCGGCCCGACAGGAAATCGATCGACCTCGTAACCGTTGCGGCCACGAAGCGTTCGAGCTTGGGTGCTGCCATGAACCTGGCCGTGGCGTCGAGCGGCACCGACGATCCCATTCGCAGCGCTTCATCGGTGGCCGCGACGCTGGTCTTGACGGCATGGGCGTGGACGATGAACGCGGTCGTGCCGTCCAGCAACGCCTCGTCCTGCAGCGACTCGCCGTAGGCGCGCAGGTCGGCGGAGCGCGGCTCGATCTCGTCCCGCCACGCGACCGCAGTGTGCCATTCGTGGCGACCGGTCCAGTTGGCGAGGAACACAGTCCACAGCGCAAGCCGCACGATGTCGGAGGACATGGGCGAGTGTTCGGCGTGCCAGCGGGCGGCGTTGGCGAAGGTGACCCCGTGCGTGATGTCGAGCCACCCGAAGTCGTCGTGGAAGTCGCGCTCTCCGTCGACGTCGTAGCGCAACAGGCGCTCGCTCACCGCCGTCGTCACCGTGTCGAGGAGGCCGTCGATGCCCGACCCCGCTCGCAGCGCGGCGCCCGCCGCCAATGCCGCCTCCGTGCGGTCGG